>NZ_JAQISV010000002.1:0-31545 GCF_048569675.1 Geodermatophilus sp. CPCC 206100 | reverse complement strand
GTGGGCCGGCGGGGGGCCGGGACGGGAAGGTCCGGGCCGCGGCCCGCTGTCGTCGCGGTCGGCTGAGCTCAGCCGGCCGCGACGACAGCGTGCTCGTTGGGCACGCAGTGCGTCATCACGTGACCGCTGACGTCGCGCGGACCGTTCTTGCCGAGGTTGGCAGCGCGCTGCTGCTCCTCCTCGGTGAGGGTCTGCGACTGCAGCGGGGGCAGGCCACGGACGTCGTCCGCGGTGATGCCCAGGCCCTCGCCGACGCGCTGGCCCAGCTCGTCCTCACACATGAAGAAGTGCCAGACCATCCGCTCCTGGATCTCGCGGTTGCACTGCTGCAGCGCACCGACCAGGTTGGCGACGAGGTCGTCCTTCTCCCACTGGTCCGACAGCAGGTAGCGCTCGCCGGCCTGCGCGTAGTCGTTGGTCCGCGGGATCCGCTTGCGGGTGAGCCGGCCGGTGATGACCGGGCCCTGCTCGTCGTGCGTCGGGTACTCCGCCTCGCGCAGGCCGCCCAGGATCGACGGCTCGTAGTTCACGTGCGGGTTGGTGCCGTCCGCGCTGTCGACGCCGTAGGCCATCTGCCCGTCGCGCTGGTTGGTGGCCACCCGGGCCTTCGGCTGGTTCACCGGCAGCTGCAGGTAGTTCGGGCCCACCCGGTAGCGCTGGGTGTCCGAGTAGGAGAACGTCCGGCCGACCAGCATCTTGTCGTCGGAGAAGTCCAGGCCGTCCACCAGCACACCGGTGCCGAAGGCGATCTGCTCGTTCTCGGTGAAGTTGTCCACCGGCATCCGGTCGAGGGTCATCGTCCCGACCTTGCGGAGCGGGAAGACCTCTTCCGGCCACACCTTGGTGTCGTCCAGCGGGTCGAAGTCGAGCTCGGGGTGCTCGTCGTCGCTCATGATCTGGACGTGCAGGTCCCACGACGGGAGGTCGCCGGCGGCGATGGCGTCGTGCAGGTCCTTGGTGTGCGCACCGAGGGTCTGCGCCTGCACCGCGGAGGCGTCGGCCGCCGCCCAGGACTTCACGCCCTGCTTCGGCAGCCAGTGGTACTTCACCAGGACGCTCTCACCCTGGGCGTTGAGCCACTTGTAGGTGTTGACGCCGAAGCCCTGCATGAACCGGTAGCTGGCCGGCGTGCCACGCGGGCTGAAGACCAGCGTGATCATGTGCATGGCCTCGGGCGTCTGGCTGAAGAAGTCGAACGCGCGCTCGGCGACGCTGGCCTCGAAGGTGACCGGGTCCGGCTTCTGCGAGTGGATGAAGTCGGGGAACTTGATCGCGTCCCGGATGAAGAAGACGCCCAGGTTGTTGCCGACGAGGTCCCAGTTGCCGTCCTCGGTGTAGAACTTCACCGCGAAGCCGCGCGGGTCGCGGGCGGACTCGGAGGAATCACGGCCGCCGGCCACGGTGGAGAACCGCAGCGCGACGTCGGTCCGCTTGCCCTTCTCCTGGAACAGCGTGGCGCGGGTGTAGGTGGCGACCGGCTCGTCGCCCACGGTGCCGTCGGCCTCGAAGTACCCGAAGGCGGTGATGCCGCGGGCGTGCACGACGCGCTCCGGGATGCGCTCCCGGTCGAAGTGGCTGATCTTCTCGAGGAACTGGTAGTTCTCCAGGGTCGCCGGGCCGCGCGCGCCCACCGTCCGCTGGTTCTGGTTGTCGAAGACCGGGTGACCCTGACGGTTGGTCAGGACCGGACGGTCGGCCTCGCTCGGCGCGGGGCCCTGCGATGCGACGTCGGTCATGCTCGTACTCCTCCTCGATCGTTGTGCTCGGAGACCTGCACCGGCGCCACTGCCCGGCACTCGCGGCAGTGGCCCCAGAAGACGACCTCCGCCTCGTCCACGACGAGACCCGCCGCGTCCGAGGGCGAGAGGCACGGGGCCGCACCCGCGGCGCAGTCGACGTCCGCGACTGCGCCGCACGAGCGGCAGACCAGGTGGTGGTGGTTGTCGCCGACCCGCAGCTCGAAGAGCGCGGGGGCACCGGCCGGCTCGATCCGGCGGGCGAGCCCGCCGGCGACGAGCGCCTCGAGCACGCCGTACGCCGCCTGGTGCGACAGCGACGGGTGCAGCTCCCGGGCCCGGGTGACGATGGCGTCGGCGTCGGCGTGGGGGTGCTCGGCGAGCACGCTCAGCACCGACAGGCGCGGTCGGGTGACCCGCAGACCCACGGCCCGGAGCTGGTCCTCCCAGGTCGTCTCCATCGGCCCCCACCCAACCCGCTTTTCTTGAATGAGTCAAGACAACGGTCCGCCGGGAGCCATGGGTCGCTCCCGGGCCTACCCGTCCGGTCAGAGACCAACCGCGCCGACGCCGGAGCGACCTCCCGGGCCCGGTGGCCGGGACCGGTCGCGGCTCAGGCGGGCGGCAGGACGGCGCGCTGGGCGCCGGCGATGTCGAACAGGTCGCCGTACTCCTCGACCCGGGCCAGGACCTCGTCGGTGCGGAACCGCAGCGACCCCGGATCGGCCCCGTCGAGCACCGCCTCCACCTCGTCCCAGCCGAGCGGCGTGGAGACGGTGGCGTCTGGCCGGGCGCGCATCGAGTAGGGCGCGACCGTCGTCTTGGCCGGGTTGTTCTGGCTCCAGTCGATGAGCACCTTGCCCGGCCGCAGCACCTTCTCCATCCGCCAGACCACCCGGTCCGGCGTCTCGGCCGAGAGCTCCTGGGCGAGCTGCTTGGCGTAGCGGCTCGGGTGCTCCCGGTCGGTCACCCGGATCGGGGCGTAGACCTGCATGCCCTTCGAGCCCGACGTCTTCACCACCGGGTCCAGGCCGTCCTCCTCCAGCCGCTCCCGCAGCCGCTCGGCGACCGCGCAGCACTCGACGATCCCGGCCTCCGGGCCGGGGTCGAGGTCGAGGACCAGCAGGTCCGGCAGCGCCGGCTGCAGCCGGCTGCCCACCTGCCACTGCGGCACGTGCAACTCGATCGCGGCGAGGTTGGCCGACCACGCCAGGTCGGCGACGGTCTCCAGGATGACCATGTCGAGCGTCTCGCGCCCCCGGGAGCTGCCCGGGCTCGGGACGGTGACCCGGCGGACCCAGTCCGGGGCGTGCCGCGCGCTGTTCTTCTCGAAGAAGGCCTGTCCCTCGACGCCGTCGGGCCAGCGGGTGAAGGTGACCGGCCGTCCCGACAGGTGCGGCAGAAGCACCGGCGCGATGCGGACGTAGTAGTCGATGACCTGCGCCTTGGTGAACGAGACCTCCGGGTAGAGGACCTTGTCCAGGTTGGAGACGGTCAGCTGCCGCCCGTCCACCCGGACCCGCTGCCGGGTCACCGGGGGCTCACCATTCCTCCACCACGTCCTCCGGGGCGACGTCGTCGCGCAGCCCCCGCCACGAGGGGTGCCGCATCCGACCGTCCGCCGTCCAGACGGCGAACGCCACCTCACCGACCAGCTCCGGCTCGACCCAGTGCGCGTCGCGGGTCACCTCGCGCGGGAGGGGGTCGGCGAACGGGCTCGTCGCCCGCGGGGTGACCAGCTCCCCGAGGTCGCGCAGCGCCTGCGCGGTGAACCCGGTGCCGACGTGCCCGGCGTAGACGAACCGGCCCGCGTCGTCGTGCAGCCCGACCAGCAGCGAGCCCACTCCCCCGGCGCGCCGGCCCTGTCCCGGCCGCCAGCCGCCGACGACGACCGACTGGGTCCGGACGTTCTTCACCTTCCGCCAGTCGGGGCCGCGGGACCCCGGGCGGTAGGGCGAGTCCAGTCGCTTGGCGACCACGCCCTCCAGCCCGTTCTCGCGGCTGGCCGCCAGCACCGCCGCGCCACCGCCGCGGAACCACGGGGTGGAGACCCACCGCTCCCCGCCGATGCCCAGGGCCTCCAGCCGCTCCCGGCGGCGGGTGTACGGCAGGCCGGTCAGCGGCTCGCCGTCCAGGGCGAGCAGGTCGAACACCAGGTAGGTGACCGGCGCGGCCGCGGCCATCCGGTGCACCTCGGGGCCGGTGCGGTGCATCCGGCCCTGCAGCGCGCCGAAGTCCGGCCGGCCGCGGTCGTCGAGGGCCACGACCTCACCGTCCAGCACCGCGTCGTGCCCCGCCAGCTGCACCGGCAGCCGGGCGAGTTCCGGATAGCGGACGGTGATCTCCGTGCCGCTGCGCGCCCACAGGCCCAGGGCACCGGCCTGGACGACGGCGATCGCCCGCACGCCGTCCCACTTGAACTCGTACCCCCACAGCGGGTCCTGCCCGGGCGGCGGGAGCTCCCCGAGCGCGGCCAGCATCGGCGCGGGCACCTCGACCGGCAGGACCGGCGGGGCGGGAGGCGTGTGGTGCTGCTGGACGACGAACGTGTCGCCGGCGCCCGCGGACAGCGGCTGCCCGGCGGCCGGGACCGGCTCCGCGGTGCGCGCGGGGTCGCGCTTGGCGCGGTACGCAGCGAGCGGGTCGCCCCGCCGTCCCCGGACCGGCACCTCAGGCGGAGCGGCGGGCGCGCTTGGCGGGGGCCTTGTCGGCGGTGGCCTTCTTCGCGGCGGGCGCCTTCTTCGCGGTCGCCTTGCGGGCCGCCGTCCGGCGGGCCGGGGTCTCCGCCGGCTCCTCCGCGGCCGCCGCCCGGCGCGCCGGGGCCTTCTTGGGGGCCGCCTTCTTCGCCGGCGCACGCTCGGCCGGCGCCTCGTCCTCCTCGGCCGCGCCCCCGCGGGCGGCCTCGACGCTGCGGCGCAGCGCGCTCATCAGGTCGACCACGGCGGCGCCGGAGTCGGCGGTCTCGGGCAGCGGCTGCACCTCGCCGCCGGTCTGCTTGGCCTCCAGGAGCGCGGTCATCGCCTCCCGGTAGTCGTCGGTGAACTCCGACGGGTCGAACGCACCGGTCATCGAGCCGATGAGCGCCTCGGCCATCTGCAGCTCCTGCGGCCGGACGGCGACGTCCTCGTCGAGGAAGGCGAAGTCGGGACGGCGGATCTCGTCCGGCCACCGCATGGTGTGCATGACCATGACGCCCTCGCGCACGCGCAGCGCGGCCAGCGACTCGCGCTGACGGATGGCGATCTTGGTGATGGCGACCTGGCCGGCGTTCTCCAGCGCGTCGCGCAGCAGCACGTACGGGCGGGTCGCCGAGGCGTCGGGCTCGAGGTAGTAGGTCTTCTCGAAGTGGATCGGGTCGATCTCGTCCTGGTCGACGAACTGCAGCACCTCGATCTCGCGCCGCGAGGCCAGCGGCAGCTCCTCGAAGTCCTCGTCGGTGAGGATGACCAGCTGCCCGTCGGGGAGCTCGTAGCCCTTGGCGATGTCGGAGTACTCGACCTCCTCGCCGTCGATCGAGCAGACCCGCTTGTACTTGATCCGGCCGCCGTCGGGTGCGTGCACCTGGTTGAACCGGATGTCGTGGTCCTCGGTCGCCGTGTACAGCTTCACCCCGATGCTGACCAGGCCGAAGGACACCGCCCCGCGCCAGATCGACCGCATCGTCCGCTCCTCCCGAGACCCGTGGGCGACCGCGGGCGGGGAAGGCCAGCCGTCAAGATCGTCAGGATAGGTCCGTTGGTGGCACGGCGGCAGGTCGAGCCGCCCCGGCCTCCTCCGTACGAGCTACCTCCCGCGCGCCCCGGTCTCGCCGTCACCAGGCGCGAGCGCCCCGTTCTGGATGGCGTCGTAGACGAACTGCAGGACGTCGGAGCCGGCGACCAGCGTCATCGTGAGGGCCACCAGCCGGGTGGGCTTCGGCGCCGTGGCGTACCCGAACACCAGGCCGGTCGCGACCCACTGGGCCAGGCAGAACGGGCAGGTGAGCAGCTCACCGACGGCGTGCTTGACCCCGCCGTGCTCGCGCACCTCCTCGGCCACCTCGGCGTGCCCCGAGGGTCCCTGGAACGAGGTGAACGGGGCCCGCAGCGGGCTGGTGACCGGGTCCTTGGCGATCCGGCGGGCCAGCCGGAACGTGGCGACCGCCAGGAGGGCGACGTCCCCCGGCGGGATGCGCTCGGGCAGCTCGCGCCCGGAGGCCCGGACGGCGGCGACGCCGGCCGACACCAGGCCCAGGTACACCCCCATCGCGCCGAGGTCGCCGCCGAGCGGACGGGGCTCCCCCTGCGAGTACTCGCGCTTCTGGGTGCGGGCCCACCGGCGGACCGGCTCGCCGATCCGCTGGAGGTCCTCTGCGATCGCCATGGGGGGGCGCTACCCCGTGGCCATGGCGCCCATGCGGAACGGCGCCGGACCGATCCGGGCGACCGGCCTCACGCATGGGGCGGGGTCCGGCGGGTAGGGCGAGATCACGATGCCGGTCGTCCGACCGGTTCCCCGTCCACGGACGGACGAGCGTGCACAGGGCGGACGCACGCAGAACGGAGGCAACCCCCCATGACCGAGCCGCAGCCGAACGACCGCGGAGCCACCCACTCCGCCCTCAACGACAGCGAGTTCCCCGACGACGAGCGCGGCCTCACCGGGACCCGCGACGGCGTGCGCGGCGACACCGGCGCCACCGGCCCCGAGGGCCAGACCGCCCGGGACGTGTTCCCCGAGGACAACGGCGTCCCCGACGTCTCCCAGGACGACTTCCCGACCATGCAGCGGTCCGAGGACCCGCAGTTCGCCCCGGAGCCGGGCGACCGGGAGAGCCACCAGACCGTCGGCTTCGGGACGACCGCGTTCGAGCAGTCCGAGGGCAAGTCGCTGTCCGCGCGGCTGGAGGAGGAGATCGCCGACGACGTCCCGGACGTGCGCCCCGCCGAGGACCCGGGCCGCGGCCTCGGCCAGCTCGAGCAGGACTACGACACCACCCCCGACAGCGACTCCGGCACCAACCGCACCGCCGACGACGTCGAGGCCAGTCTCGACCCGGTGGTCGGCGGCGAGGGCCCGGAGGAGACCGCCATGCACGTGATCGACTGAAAGAGGACCCCGTCCTCCCCACCCTTCGCCAGCTCAGGGCGGGACCCGGGACGGGGCCAGGAGCCGAGGCGGGACCCCGTCCTCCCCACCCTCTGCACGTCTGACGCCGTACCCCCTCCCCCGGGAGGGGGTACGGCGTCACGTGTTCGTGGCCGTCGCCGAGGGCCGGTTGGCGACATCGACCTCGGATGTCTACGTTGGGACGGCGGTTGAGCAGGCAGCCGCGGCCGGGCGGGTCCATGAACCCGCGCCGGACACGATCGACGACGACGTGCTCCGGGGGTCACGACACCGGGGGGCCGCGCAGCGGTAGATTGACCGGGCGGTCGTGCCGCCGGGGCGGCCGTTGAGAGGAGCTCAGCCCGTGACCACATCCGACCTGCCTGCCGAGGGGCAGCCCGACGTGTCGACAGAGGGCACGGAGGCACCCTTCGACGACGTGATCACGCTCTCGACCTCCACGGGCGAGGACGGCGCGGTCACGGTGACGGTCGTCGGCGAAGTGGACACGTTCACCGCGCCGGTGCTCCGGTCCTCACTCGACACGCAGCTCGAGCAGCAGCCCAAGAGCCTGGTCATCGACCTCTCGGGCGTCCAGTTCCTCGGGTCCGCCGGGCTCGCGGTCCTGGTCGAGACGCAGAAGGCGGCCCGCTCGCGCGAGGTCGACCTGCGCCTGATCGCCACCACGCGCGCCGTCACCCGGCCGCTGGAGGTCACCGGCCTGATCGACCTGTTCACCATCGTGGACAGCAGCGCCCGCTGAGGGAGGACCCCCTGCCGGGGGTCGCACACGAAGGGCCCCGCCGGTTCCGGCGGGGCCCTCGCTGTGTCAGGAGGCGGTGAGCATCTGGCAGACCGCCTGCTCCAGCACCTTCTGCGCGGTCCGGTCGTCCGGCGCGGCGGCGGCTTCCCGCAACGCCGGCGCGATCGTCTCGCCGGAGTCGAAGTGGTCGACCACCCGCGGGTCCACGTAGCTGGCCTTGCACACCGCGGGGGTGTTGCCGAGGGTCTCCGACACCCGCTCGTAGGCCTGCTTGACCACCCGCTTGCGCGCCGTCTTCGACTCCGGCTGGGGGGCCTCGGCGAGGGTGGCCGCCATCAGCACCGTGGCGTTCCAGGTGCGGAAGTCCTTGGCGGTGATCTCCGCGTCGCTGATCTCCTTGAGGTAGGCGTTGATCTCGGTGCTCGTGACGTCGTGCCACACCCGGCCCGCGCCGGCCGGGTCGTCCACCCAGTAGCCGAGCAGCTCCTCCCCCGTGTCGCCGGGCCGCTTGAGCAGTTCCCGGACCACGTCGGCCGTGGGCTTGTCGGTGAGCTCCAGCTCCCGCTCGATGCCGCCCTTGGCCGTGTAGGAGAAGAACACCTGCTCGCCGCGCACCCGGACGTGCTCCTGGCGCAGCGTCGCCAGGCCGTAGGTGCCGTTGTCCTCGGCGTACTGCTCGCTGCCGACGCGGAACGCGCCGAGGTCCAACAGCCGGACGGCGGCGGCGAGCACGCGGTCGCGGGTCAGCCCGGAGCCGGTCACCGCCCCGACGACGGTCTCCCGGACGTCGGGCAGCTGGTGGGCGATCTCCAGCACGCGCTCGTGCTTCTCGGCGTCCCGCCGGGCCCGCCACGCGTCGTGGTACCGGTACTGGCGCCGGCCCGCCGCGTCGACGCCGGTGGCCTGGATGTGGCCGTTGGGCCAGGGGCAGATCCAGACGTCCTTCCACGCCGGCGGGATGGCCAGGGCGCGGATGCGGTCGAGACGGTCGTCCCTCATGAGCGAGCCGTCGAGGTCGTAGTAGGCGAAGCCGCGGCCGGCCCGCCGGCGTCGGTAGCCGGGGCCGTGCACGTCACTGCGGCGGAGTCTCACGTCCGGAGAATGGGCACCGGAGCCGTTCCCCAAACGGAACTCACCCCTCAGCGCAGCTCGACCAGCCCCGCCAGCCCGCTGATCTCGAGGATGTGCCGGGTCACACCGCCCTCCGGTGCGTGCACGACCAGCCGCCAGCCCTCGTCCCCGGCGATGCGGGCGACCGCGAGGACCACCCGCACCGCTGCACTGCTGAACAGGGTCACCGCGGCCAGGTCCAGCTCGACCCGTCCGGTGCCGCCGTGGCTGGCCTCCAGGAGGCGGATCCGCAGCTGGTCGGCCCCGAGGAGGTCCACCTCGCCGGAGACCCGGACCACCGGGCGGTCACCGGTTCGGTCGACGACGACGACGGCGGTGCTCGGGCCGCCGTGCCGCTCCTCGACCCCCTCCGGGCTGTGCCGCAGCCGCATGCTCAGGGTCACCGTGGTGCCGTGCTCGCCCTGGAGCACCACGCCGTCCACCAGCTGCCGCATGATCAGCAGCCCGCGGCCGCGGTCCCCCGGGTCGCGGTCCGGCGGCCGCCAGCGCCCCTCGTCCCGCACCGTCACCGTCAGCACGCCGTCGACGTCGACCGCCGCGGTCACCTGCATGCGGCCGGGCTCGGTGCCGCGGTAGGCGTGCTCGGCGGCGTTGGCGCAGGCCTCGCCCACCGCGACCATCACGCCGACCCGGTCCTGCTCCCCCATCCCGAGCCGGACCAGCCAGGCGCCCAGGTGCCGGCGCACCGCGGGCAGCGACGCCGGTACCGCCAGCAGGTCCAGGCTCAGGCTCTCCTGCGACTCGGCGCGCCGGTGCGCGACGAGCACGGCGATGTCGTCGGGCCGGTCGTCGGGCCGCAGCAGCCGTTCGACGATGGACGCGGCCAGCCCGGCGGCTCCGTCGACGTCGACGGCGCCGGAGGCGGTGAGCACCTGCCGGGCGCCCTCGGCCAGCCGGCTGAGGCCCTGGGCCGGCGACGACCCGGACGCCGCGACGACGCCGTCCGAGTACAGCACCAGCGTGGCGCCCGGCAGCAGCTCGGCAGTCGAGACGACGGTCGGGGTGCCGGGCAGACTGCCCAGCGGGGGCCGGGGCGTCACCGGCAGCAGCGACGACGAGCCGTCGGGCGCGACCAGCAGCGGCGGCGGGTGCCCGGCACCGGCGTAGGTGAGCCGGCCGGTGGCCGCCTCGAGGACGGCGTAGAACACCGAGGCGCCCTCGACGTCCTCCATCTCGGCGGCGAAGGCGTCGAGCGCGGCGATGACGGCGGCCGGCGACGGGTCGCGCAGCGCGACCGACCGCATGGCACCGCGCAGCCGGCTCATCGCGCCGGCCGCCGGCACGCCGTGGCCGACCGCGTCGCCGATGACCAGGGCCAGCCGGCCGCGGCCCAGCGGCACCGCGTCGTACCAGTCCCCGCCCGCCGCGCGCACCGAGCTGGCCCGGTGGTAGCTGCCCGACAGCCGGACGTCGGGCAGCAGCGGCAGCGCCGGCGGCAGCAGCGAGTGCTGCACCTGGTCGACGAGGTCGGGCTCCGGCGCCGGCCGCGACTCGGCCGCGCCGTGCTCGGCCTCCAGGACGAGCAGGACACCGGGGGACCCGGCGACCCGCAGCGGCTGCAGCAGCACCGTGGCCGATCCGCCGTCGGACCCCATCGGGCCGGACAGCGTCTCCGGGCGACCGGTGCGGGCCACGGTGTCGGCCAGGTCGGCGACCGGGCGGCCGTCGACCAGCGGCAGGTCGGCGCGGGAGGTGCCCAGGGCGCGGGCGCGGGCGTTGGCCCACACCGGCTCCAGGCCCGGGCCGGCGAGGCAGTAGATGGCCGCGGGCGCGTCCTCCATGGCGGCGACCAGCACGTCGCCGCCGGCGTCACCCGGGGGACGCGCGGCCGGTGGGAGGCCTTCCTGGCTGGCGTTCATCTGCGGTCAGGAAACAACAGGGCCCCAGGGGCGGCAACCGCGCTCACCGGGCCCGGGGACAGGCGTTTCCCGCACCGTCGCCGCGGGTACGACCGCTCGTCGGGCGCCGTCCCGACACGCGCTGCGGCGGGTCCTGGCGGCGGTCGGGCACTATGGGAGCGGGTCGCTGCCGCCGGGGTCACCGGGGCAGGGCCGCGACGCTGATGACGAGGAGCGGACGACGGATGGTGGACTCGAGGGGTGCCCTCGCGCAGGACGGGCGGCGCGCCGAGCGACTGGAACTGCGGGTGCCCACCACCCCGACCCAGCTGCCCGCGGTGCGGGCCATGGCCGGTGACCTGGCGATGCGCATGGACTACGACCTGGACTCGGTCGAGGACCTCCGGCTGGCCGTCGACGAGGCCTGCGCGACGCTGGCCGCGATCGTGTCCGAGGACCGCCGGCTGACGGTGGTGTTCGAGACCCGCCGCTCGGGCCTGCACATCGACGCCTGGGTGCCGACCGCCGAGGGCACCGACGTGCCGCGCGACGGCTTCGGGTGGGCGGTGCTGCACACCCTCGTCGACCACGTCGAGGCCGGTCCCGCGACGCAGGCGACCGTCCCCGCCGGCGACGGCAGCACCGCCGCGGTCGCGGTCATCTCCATGGACAAGTTCCTGCCGGGCCACAGCCCGGAGCAGGTGCTCGGTGGCGCGGGCCAGAACATCTCGGTGGCGCGGTGACCCGGGGGGCCGCCGCCAAGCCGCCGACCGCCGAGGAGGACATCCTGCGCGACGACGAGTCCCCGACCGGCCCGGCCGGGACGCCGGGTGACATCGCACCCGACGAGCAGCCGGTGCTCGTCCCCGATCCGCGCAGCGAGGCCGTGCCCGCCCAGGACGCTCTCGCCGAGGCGGACGTCGCGGTGGAACCGGAGCCCGACGCGGCACCGGTGTCGGACAACCGCCGCCGGGCCGAGCGCACCGCGCCGCTGTTCGCCGAGCTGGCCACCCTGGAGAAGGGCGACCCGCGCCGCGAGCGGCTGCGCGAGCTCCTCGTCGAGGAACACCTGCCGCTGGTCCGGCACTTCGCCCGCCGGTTCAGCAACCGCGGCGAGCCCTTCGACGACCTGCTGCAGGTGGGCACGCTCGGGCTGATCGCGGCGATCGACCGGTTCGACCCGACCCGCGGCGTGGAGTTCCTCTCCTTCGCCGTCCCCACCATCACCGGGGAGATCAAGCGGCACTTCCGCGACCAGGGCTGGTCGGTGCGGGTGCCGCGCCGGCTGCAGGAGCTGCACCTGTCGCTCAACGCGGCCGTCGGTGAGCTGGCGCAGAAGAACGGCCGGGCGCCGACGCCGTCGGAACTGGCCGAGCACCTGGGCATCCCGCGCGCCGAGGTGCTGGAGGGCCTGGCGGTCGCCAACGCCTACCGCAGCAGCTCCCTGGACGAGCGGCTGTCCGGCGAGGACGACTCCCCCACCCTCGCCGCCACCCTCGGCGAGGAGGACGCCGCGCTGGAGGGGGTCGAGTACCGCGAGTCGCTCCAGCCGCTGCTGGCGACCATCCCGGCGCGCGAGCGCCGCATCCTCATCCTGCGGTTCTTCGGCAACATGACGCAGTCGCAGATCGCGGCGGACATCGGCATCTCGCAGATGCACGTCTCCCGGCTGCTCAGCCAGACGCTGGCCAAACTGCGCGAGGGCCTGCTCAAGGACTGAGGACCCCCTGCCCCCGAGGGAGAGGAAGCTCTACCCGCGTCTCCGGGCGCAGCACGCAGGTAGAGCTTCCTCTCCCCCGTCCAGGTCAGGCGGGAGAGCGCCCGTCGTCGGTCGCGCCGAACTGCTCCCGCACCGCCGGGTCCGCGGCCGGGCCGCTGTCGCGCACGTCCTGGGTGACCTCCGACAGCGGCGGCGGGGTCGGGATGGCCGGCGCGGTGTCGGTGATGCTGGTGAGCTCGATCCGCGCCTCCGGCTGCTCGGCGGCCGACGGCAGCTGCGACTCGAACCAGTCGCTGGTGTCCAGCCCGGCGCCTCGCGGCGCCGACGTGCCGTTGCCCGACGACCCGACGTCCATCCAGGACCGTCCGCCCTCGGCGCCGCCGAGGTTGGCCAGCCCCTCGAGCGCCTTGCTGAACTCGCTGGGGACGATCCACATCTTGTTGGCGTCGCCCTGCGCGATCTGCGGCAGCGTCTGCAGGTACTGGTAGGCCAGCAGGCCCTGGTCGGGCTTACCGTCGTGGATGGCCTGGAAGACCGTCTCGATCGACTTCGCCTGGCCCTGGGCCTGGAGGAACAGCGCCGCCCGCTCACCCTCGGCGCGCAGGATCCGGCTCTGCCGCTCGGCCTCGGCCTCGAGGATCGCCGCCTGCTTGCGGCCCTCCGCCGACAGGATCGCCGAGGCCTTCTCGCCCTCCGCCGAGGTGATCGCCGCCTGCCGGTGGCCCTCGGCGGTGAGGATGACGGCGCGCTTGTCGCGGTCGGCGCGCATCTGCTTCTCCATGGAGTCCTGGATCGAGTGCGGCGGGTCGATCGCCTTGATCTCCACCCGCGCCACCCGCAGGCCCCAGGGCCCGGTGGTGCCGTCGAGGACCTCGCGCAGCTGGCTGTTGATGCCGTCGCGGCCGGTCAGCGCACCCTCGAGGTTCAGCCCGCCCACCACGTTGCGCAGCGTCGTGGTGGTCAGCTGCTCCATGCCGGTGATGTAGTTGGCGATGCCGTACACCGCCAGCCGCGGGTCGGTCACCTGGAAGTAGACGACGGTGTCGATGCCCACCTGCAGGTTGTCGGCGGTGATCACCGGCTGCGGCGGGAAGGAGACGACCTGCTCGCGCAGGTCGATGGTGGCGCGCACCCGGTCGATGAACGGCACGAGGATCGACAGGCCGGGCGACAGGGTGCGGCTGTAGCGGCCCAGCCGTTCCACGACCTTCGCCTGCGCCTGCGGCACGATCGTCACGCTCTTGGCGACGACCACGACCACCAGCAGGGCGATCACGATGAGGGCGATCAGTGCGGGCGTCACGGGACGCTCCTTCCACTCCGGTTCCGTCTCGATCTTGCCCTGTGCGCGGCCTCGGACAGTGCTGCGCAGCGCGCGGGTCACCCGCTCGGAGAGGTCAGCTCAGCTCCAGGGCGTCCCCGACGACCGCCGTGGCGCCGTCCACCTGCAGGATCCGCACCGTCGCGCCGACCGGGAACGTCTCCCCGCCGTACTGGCTGCGGGCCGTCCACTCGTCGGCGCCGAGCCGGATGCGGCCGCCGTGCCCGTCGATGGGCTGGGTGACCCGCGCCGTCCGGCCGATGAGCGCGGCGACGCCGTCGAGCTGCTCGGGGGTGCGCTGGGTGAGGTGCTTGGTGGCCAGCGGGCGCACCAGCACCAGCAGGAGCGCCGAGACGACGATGAAGCCGATCAGCTGCAGCCCCACGCCCCCGCCGAGGAGGGCGACGGTCATGCCGCCCAGGGCGCCGCCGGCGAACATGAGCAGCACCAGGTCCAGGCTCGCCATCTCCCCCGCGGCGAACAGGCCCGAGGCGATCAGCCACAGCAGCCAGGCGTCCACGGCGTCACTCTCCCAGACCCGCCCGGGAGCGCGGCCGCTCTCCACCGTGTCGTCGGACGATCGGGAGTCCGACATAGCCTCGGGGCGTGCACGACTTCCCCGCCGGTCGGTTCGCCGTCTGGGCGACCGCCTGGCTCACCGGCCGCACGTCCTACGACGAGGCCCTCGACGCGCTCCTCGGCGACACCGCGCACCGGGTCTCCGGCCTGCCCGGCGCCGAGGAGGCGGTCCCCCTCGGCTGGGCGCTGACCACGCTGCGCACCCTCGGCGAGCGCCGATTCCGGCTGGTGCTGCCGGTGGCCGGCGACGTCCGCGGCCTGCCGCGCGCGCCCGGTCTGACCGAGCTGGCGCTGGACGCGGGGCAGGCGGCGGTCGGCGAGCGGCTCGCCCTGGTGCCCGAGCCGGTGGGCACCGAGGTGGTCCAGTGGACGGCGTTCGACCTGGACGGCGTCCCGCCCCCGCCGCCGGCGGTGGAGGGCTCGCTGCGGGCGGCGTCCGGGGCCCTGGACCTCGCCGTGGGCGACGCCGCCCGCACCCTGGTCGACCTGGACCTGGCCCGCTGGCACCCCGAGGTGCCCACGCTGCTGGCCGGGCTCGCGCAGCCGGCCCACGTGCCGGGCATGCCGCCGGGCACCGACCCGGTCGCGCTGTCGCTGCTGTCCCGCGCGCAGCGGCTGGCGCGGGTGCTGGACCTCGCGCTGACCGACGCGCCGGGAGCGGCGGTCACCACCGGCCAGGCCGCGGCCCGGGACGACGCGCTGCGCCCGCTGTCGGACGCCGTCCGGGCCGCTGTGACCGCCGCCTTCAACGCGATCCCCCGCTGATCTCGCCCCTCAGCCGTCGATCATCGTCGGGTGGGCGGCCGACCCGCCGACGGGGGCCGCCGCTCGGCGATGATCAACGGCGGGTCGGCCGGGCCACGAAGCAGCAGGCCGCCGGGCAGTTCGTGCCCAGCCGCGGCGGGCTCCCGGCGCGGCGCTCCGCCAGCAGTTCGCGCACCGTGGCGACGAACGCGGGGTGGGTGCCGGCGGTGCCCGCGCGGGCGAAGGCCAGGCCCACCTCCGCGGCGGTCGCACGGGCCTCGTTGTCGAGGTCCCAGACCACCTCGAGGTGGTCGCTGACGAAGCCGACGGGGAACAGGACGACGGCCCGCTCGCCCTGCGCGGCCAGCGCCCGCAGGTGGTCGTTGACGTCCGGCTCCAGCCAGGGCACCGACGGCGGCCCGCTCCGGCTCTGCCACACCAGGTCGAAGGGCCGGCCCGGCGCGGCGGCGTCCACCACCTGCTGCGCCGCGACCGTGAGCTCGGCCTCGTAGGCGTGCCCGTCCGGGCCGGCGACGGCGGCCATCGCGTCCGGGATGCTGTGCGCGGTCGCCACCAGCCGCGCGGTGTCCCGGACCTCCTCGGGGAGCGAGGCCAGCGCGGCGGCCAGCGCGTCGGCGTTGGCCCGCACGAAGCCGGGGGCGTCGAAGTAGTGCGGCAGCTTCTCGGCGGTCGGGCCCCCACCGGTGACCGATCGGGCCCGGGCGACGTCCTCGTGGTACTGCCGGCAGCCCGACGCCGAGGCGTAGGCGGAGGTGGCGAAGACGTAGACGTGCTCGACGCCGTCGTCGGCCATCTGCCGCCAGGTGTCCTCGACGTAGGGCGCCCAGTTGCGGTTGCCCCAGTAGACGGGCAGCTCGATCCCGGCGGCGGCGAGGTCGGCCTCGACGGCGGCGATCAGGGCCTGGTTCTGCTCGTTGATCGGGCTGACGCCGCCGAAGTGGTGGTAGTGCTCGGCGACCTCGGCCAGCCGCTCGCGCGGGATGCCCCGGCCGCGGGTGACGTTCTCCAGGAACGGCATCACGTCGTCGGGGCCCTCGGGCCCGCCGAAGGAGAGGACCAGCAGCGCCTCCCGGCGGCCGGCGGGCGCAGGGTCGGCCGACGGCGGGACGCCGCCGTTGTTGCGGACGGCGAGGGAGGGCTCCTCGTCGGGCCGCAGGCCGGGGTGGAGGTCGACGTCGGTGGCGCGCGGCACGCTGCTTCTTCCTGGAGGGAGCGGGAAACGGATGCGGCTCACACGCCGACGGCGTGGCTCTGTGACCCTTCACACGCCTACGGCGTGGAAGCCCCCGTCGACGTGCACGATCTCGCCGGTGGTGGCGGGGAACCACTCCGACAGCAGCGCGACGACGGCCTTGCCGGCGGGCTCGGTGTCGGTGACCGACCAGCCCAGCGGCGCGCGGGCCTCCCACGCCTCCTCGAACTGCGAGCTGCCGGGGATGGACTTCATCGCCATGCTGCGCAGCGGGCCGGCCGCGACCAGGTTGACCCGCACGCCCTCCGGACCCAGCTCGCGGGCGAGGTAGCGGGACGTGGACTCCAGGGCCGCCTTGGCCGCGCCCATCCACCCGTACACCGGCCAGGCGACGGTCGCGTCGAAGGTCAGCCCGACGACGGAGGCGGTGTCGCCGAACAGCGGGCGGCAGGCCTGGGTGAGCGAGGCCATCGACCAGGTGGACACCTGGAACGCCGTCGCCGCGTGCTCCCAGGCGACCTCGGGGAAGCCCTCCCCCATCGCCTCCTGCGGCGCGAAGCCGATCGAGTGGACGACGCCGTCGAGGGTGTCGCCGACGTGCTCGCGGAGCCGGTCGGCCAGCGTCGACAGGTGGTCGGTGTTCGTGACGTCGAGCTCGATGACCGGCGCCTCCCGCGGCAGCCGCTTGGCGATCCGCTGGCACAGCGACAGGGCCCGGCCGAAGTTGGACAGGACGACGGTGGCGCCCTGCTCCTGCGCGATCCGGGCGGTCGCGTACGCGATCGACGCCTCGGTGAGGACCCCGGTGACCAGGACCGTCTTGCCCTCGAGGATGCCGCTCATCAGTGCCCCATTCCCAGTCCGCCGTCGACCGGGACGACCGCCCCGGTGATGTAGCCGGCCGCGTCGCCCGCGAGGAAGCGCACCACGCCCGCGATCTCGTCCGCCGAGGCGTACCGGCCCAGCGGCACCTGCCCGAGGATCTCCTGCTGCCGCTTCTCCGGCAGCTGCGCCGTCATGTCGGTCTCCACGAAGCCGGGCGCGACGACGTTCGCGGTGATGCCGCGGCTGCCCAGCTCGCGGGCGATGGAGCGGGCCAGGCCCACGAGCCCCGCCTTCGACGCCGCGTAGTTGGTCTGCCCGGCCGAGCCGAGCAGGCCCACGACCGAGGAGATGAAGACCATCCGGCCCGAGCGGGCGCGCACCATCTTGGCGGCGGCCCGCTTGGCCACCCGGTAGGCGGCGGTGAGGTTGGCGTCGAGGACGTCGGCGAAGTCCTCCTCCTTCATGCGCATGAGCAGCCCGTCGCGGGTGATCCCGGCGTTGCTGACCAGCACCTCCACCGGCCCCTGGTGCTCCTCGACCTCGGTGAACGCCCGGTCGACGTCCTCGGTGCTGGTGACGTCGCACCGGACGCCGAACAGCCCGTCGGGGACGCCGCTGCCGCGGTGGGTCACCGCCACCGAGTCGCCCTGCTCGGCGAAGGACCGGGCGATCGCCAGCCCGATCCCCCGGTTCCCACCGGTCACGAGCACCGATCTGCCCACTGCGTCACTCCCCTGCGCCGACCGCACCGTCGGCACCCGAACCTAGTCGCTGGTCGCAGGTCACACCCGGGGAGCGCCCGGCCCCCGGACCGGCCCCACCCGGCGGGCAGCCCGGGGTTGCCTCCCCGTTGGAGGGGCGGGCCGCCGCGCGGAGCTCCAGCCGGCGCGCCCGCCGTCCGATGTCCGATGGGTGTCCGTCTCCTCGCCCGCACAGCTCCTCGGGGGCGCCCGCCGGTGGCCGATGGTCCTCGTGGCCGTCCTGGCCGCCGTCCAGGCAGCCGCCCTCCTGGGCGGCGCCCGGGCGGTGCTGCCCGACGCCGGCGCCGACGTCGGCGCCCGGGTCCTCGTGCTGGCGACCCAGGCGGTCGCGTGCGTCCTCCTCGTCCGGCGGGTGCGCACGACGATCCAGGAGCGCACGTTCTGGCGGCGCATCGCGACGGCTGCCGGAGCACTGACCGCGATCACCGCCACTTCCCTGCTGCTGGACCTCCTCCCCGGCGCCGGGAGCCTCGCGGAACTGGCGGTGGCCTGGGCGCCGGTGGCCGTGTTCCCACTGCTCTACGGCGGGCTCGTGGGCTGGAACCGGCACAACACCAGCGTCGCCGACCCGAACGACACCCTGAACGGCTCCTCCGCCGTGCTGGCCGTCGTCGCCGTGCTGACCGTGCTGCTGGCGCACACGGACGGCGCCCTGGCGCACGGGCCGTGGTGGCAGGTGCAGCCGCTGCTGGCCCACGGCGGCGCGGCGTTCGTCCTCCTCGGCACCGCCGCGTCGGTGATGTCGATCGTCGGGATGGGCCGCGATCCGCGGGCCTGGCTGCTGCTGGCCGGCGTGGTCGCCGACCTGGCGTCGGCCGCCGTCGCCACCGTCGCCGCGGACCCGCACATCGGCTGGGCCGGGACCACCGTCCTCGTCACCTGCGCGGGCATCGCCGCGGTGCTGCCCGCGCCGCCGGTGACCCCGCGGCTGACCGACCCGGCGGCCACCACGATCGGCGCCTTCGTCGTCATCGTCGCCTCGACCGTGGTCCTGCTGGTCACGTCGGTCGGCACGCCGAACCTCACGGCGAGCTGGTGCGCGGCCGTCGCCGCGGCCGGGTCGGCCGTGCGCCTCCTGCTCAACGTGCACGACCTGTCCCAGCTGGCGGTCAGCCGCAAGGAGGCGCTGACCGACGAGCTCACCGGGCTGGCCAACCGGCGCGCGGTGCTGCGCCGCCTGGGCGACCTGCTCGGCGGCGGCGTCCCCGTCGTCTTCGGGCTGCTGGACCTCAACAAGTTCAAGGAGGTCAACGACGGGCTGGGGCACGCGGCCGGCGACGACCTGCTGCGGCTGGTCGCCCAGCGCATCGACCCCCTGCTCGGCCCCGGCGACCTGCTCGGCCGGCTGGGCGGCGACGAGTTCGCGATCGTCGCCCGGGTGCCCGCCCGGACGGCGCCGCACGAGCGCGCCCGGTGGCTGGGCGACCGGCTGGTCCGCTGCCTGGCCGAGCCGTTCGAGCTCGACGGGCTCACCGTGCACGCGACCGCGGCGCTCGGCCTGACCGTGAGCGAGGGCGTCCCCGGATCGCCCGCGGCGACCCCGACCGTCCTCCTCCGGCAGGCCGACGCGGCCATGTACGCGGCCAAGCGCTCCGGGCGCGGCGCCGTGGTCTACGACGACGCGCAGCACGACGACACCAGCGGGCACCTGGTCCTCGTCGAGGAGCTGCGCGCCGCGCTCGCCACGGGCCAGCTCGTCCTGCACCACCAGCCGCAGGTCGACGTGGGCACCGGCCGGACGGTGGGCGTGGAGTGCCTCGTCCGCTGGCAGCACCCGGTCCGGGGGCTGCTGGGCCCGGCGGACTTCCTGCCGCTGGCCGAGGTGCACGGCCTCATGGGGGCGCTCACCGACCAGGTGCTGAGACTGGGGATCGCGCAGGCCGCCGACTGGCTGCGACGCGGCCTGGACCTGCGCGTGTCGCTCAACCTCTCGGCCAGCAACCTGCTCGACACGGGCCTGCCGGACCGGGTCGCGCGGCTGCTGCGGTCCGCGGCGGTACCGCCCACAGCGCTGGTCCTCGAGGTGACCGAGAGCGTGCTGCTGGCCGACCCCGGGCGCAGCACCGCCGTCCTCACCGCCCTGGCCGACCTCGGCATCACGGTGAGCATCGACGACTTCGGGACCGGCTACTCCTCGCTGACCTACCTGCGTGAGCTGCCCCTCGGCGAGCTGAAGCTGGACCGTTCCTTCACCACGGACCTGCTCACCGACGCGCGCGCGGCCGCCATCGTCGCCAGCACCGTCGACCTGGCGCACCGGCTGGGCCTGCGGGTGGTCGCCGAGGGCGTGGAGGACGCCGGCACGCTGGCCCGGCTCGAGGCGCTCGGGTGCGAGGAGAGCCAGGGGTACCTGCACGCCCGCCCGCTGCCCGCCGTCGAGCTGGAGCGCTGGCTGGCCGCCCGCGACGTGCCGGTGACCGCCTGACCAACGGCAGGTGCCGTTCGGCGAGGGCGTCAGACGGCGGCAGGAGGCGAGTCGCGCCGTGGCACCCGCCGCCGCTGACGGACCGCCTCGGCCAGCTCAGCCAGCAACTGCTCGGTCGTCCCGGGGTCGACACAGGCGTCGGTGACGCTCACTCCGTACTCCAGCCGCCCGGGATGCCGGCGGTCGAGGTCCTGCCGACCCGCGACGAGGTTGCTCTCCACCATCACGCCCCGGATCGCCCACTCGCCGCCCGCGACCTGCCCGGCCAGGTCCCGGACGACCTCGATCTGGCGCAGGTGGTCCTTCTGGCTGTTGCCGTGGGAGGCATCGACGACGACCACCTCGGGGAGGCCGCGCGCCGCCAGCCGCCGCCTGGTGTCGGCGATGTGCACCGCGGAGTAGTTGGGGCCGTCCTTGGCTCCGCGCAGGATGACGTGCGCGGTGTCGTTGCCCGTCGTCGACAGCTGGGCCGACACCCCGTGGGAGTCGACGCCGAGGAACTCGTGCGGCGCCCGGGCGGCGACGACGGCCTGGACGGCGACCTCGATGCTGCCCTCCGGCGAGTTCTTGAAGCCGACGACCGAGGAGAAGCCCGACACCCGCTCCCGGGCGGTCTGGTCGGTGACGTTGCGCGCGCCGACACCGTTGTAGGTGACCAGGCCGTTGACGTACTGGGGGGTGAGGGCGTTCAGCGGTTCGGCGGCCACCGGCACCCCGAGGGCCGTGATGGCGCCCATGAGCATGCGTGTGGCGACCAGGCCGACGCTGATGCGGCTGGACCCGTCGAGGAACGGGTCGTAGGCGAACCCCTTCCAGTCGACCTCGGTCCGGGGCTTCTCGGTGTAGGTCCGCATGAGGACCTCGAGGTCGTCGCCGTGCCGATCCCGCATGCGGGCGAGGAACCCGGCGTATTCGAGCGCTGCCGCCGGGTCGTGGATGGAGCAGGGACCGGCGATGACGGCCAGTCGGTCGTCGGCGCCGGTGAGGATCTCGGTCACCGCGCGACGCGCGGCTCGTGTCGTCGCGGCGGACCCCGCGGACAGCGGGACGACGGTCGCCACCGCAGCCGGCGTGACGACCACGCTCAGGCCGGTGATCCGGGTGTTCACCAGGCCGGTGAGGTCGACATCGTCCGTCTGCTCGACGCCCAGTCGGTGCCGTACCCCGGGCAGCGATTCCGCGAGAGCGGCGTCGATCTGACCGTTCACCCCCGTCTGGACCTCCAGCAGCTGGTCGGCGATCGTCGTCGCGACGTCCAGGATCCGGTCGGCCGGGACTGCACGCTCCATGCGCACCACTCTCCCCGACGCTTCCGCGGCGCCCTTCCTCGGCATGTCACCACGCCCGACGCACCGACCCCGCCGGGCGCACGGTCAACTACTGCCGAAGCGGACCAGTTCGTCTCGTCCGGACTGGCCTCGCACGGGCCCCACCGTTCCCCTTACTGTCAGTGCCAACACGGACGCACACCGTCGCCACCGGCGAGCGGACGCATCGCCCCGTGGACCGCCACCGAGAGGAACGACGTGTCCCTTCCCCAGCGCTCCCCCGCTTCCGCCCTCACCCGTCAGGCCGGCTACGGCCAGCACCTGCTGCCCCGCCCGGTGGGCGTCCGCCAGCACCCCGGCGTCGGCACCATAGGTCAGCGACCGATCGCCGCCCGGCCGGTGCCCGCGCGCCCGATGGCCGCGCGCCCCGCGGGCGAGCAGGCCGCTCCGCGCCCCGCGGTCACCTTCCTGACCGTGGCCGAGGTCGCCTCGATGATGCGCGTCTCGAAGATGACCGTGTACCGCCTCGTGCACGGCGGCGAGATGGCCGCCGTGCGCGTCGGCCGGTCCTTCCGCGTGCCGGCGCCGGCCGTCCGCGCCTACCTGGACGACGCCCGCACCGACGTCGCGTGACGGCGGGCTGACCCGGCGGCACGACCCGGCCCTGACCCGGGGGCGAGCCCGTCACCTCAGTGGAGGGTGGGTCGGTAGACGAGCTCCTGGATGGACCCGTCGAGCGTCCGGCTCTCGAGCAGCTCGAGGTCGAAGTCAGCCGCACCCCGGAAGATCGGGCCGAGCCCGGTGGACCCGGTGATGACCGGGAAGATCGTCACCTGCACGCGGTCGACCAGGCCGGCGGCCATCAGAGCCCGGTTCATCGACAGGCTGCCGTGCGAGCGCAACGGCACGTCGGACTCCTCCTTGAGCCGGGCCACGACGTCGACGGCGTCGCCGCGCAGCAGGGTCGCGTCCGGCCAGTCGAGGGGCTCGGCGAGGGTCGTCGACACCACCACCGCGGGCATCGTCGTCATCCGGGTGACCCACGGGTCGCGCACCTCGGACTCCTCGGTGCTCGCGGCCAGCATCTGGACGAACTCCCGGTACGTGGTGGCCCCGAAGACCATCCGCTGCTCCGCGCTGTACAGGTCGAGGCGGTGGTCGAGCAGCTCCGGACCCTGCTTGCCCCAGTAGCCGGTCCAGTCGCCGCCGGCGGCGCCGAAACCGTCGAGGCTGGAGAAGACGTCGAAGGTGTACGTCGCGGTCATCTCGTCCTCCTGCAGCGCGGTCGGTGGATGTGGGTGGGGACCGCGGCCACGGCGCGAACTCATCGCCGCCGACCGGCTCCGGCGTCGGGACGGCGCTCACAGCAGGTGCCGCGGTCAACGGGACGGCGGCCACCCTCCGACCTGTGCGAGCAGCCCGACGTCGTCGCGGCAGGCCCAGTGCTCGACGATCGAGCCGTCCGCGACGCGCCAGATGTGGATGAAGTCCCACGCGACGGAGTCCCCGGTCGGTGCCAGCCCGGCGAGCAGCGGCATCGTCGAGGCCACGTGGCGCCCCTGCAGGGTGAGGTGCACGACGACGAGGTCGTCCTCTGCAACGACCCGGTGGATGGTCGCCGTCGGGTGGTCCAGGTCGTGGTCGAGCGTCGCGAGGGTCTGCCGCAGGCCCGCGCGGCCCTGCGGCCCCGCCGCGTGCTGGACGAGGTCCTCGGCGACGAGATCGAAGGCGGCGTCGTCCCGACGGTCCGCGGCCAGCTGGAAGGCCAACACGGTCTCCGTGGGCGTCATGGCGTCATCACACACCCGGCCGGGCCGTGCGTGCCCTGCAGATCGCCCGCCCGTGCACCGAGGAGGAAATCCCGGCCCGGGTCGCGGTGTTCACCAGGCGTGCTGGACACAGAAGGAGGCACACGTGACCACTGAGACCGCGATCCTCGCCGGCGGCTGCTTCTGGGGCGCCCAGGACCTGCTGCGCAAGCGCCCGGGGGTGCTCTCCAGCCGGGTCGGTTACTCCGGCGGCGACATCCCCAACGCCACGTACCGGAACCACGGAGACCACGCCGAGGCGGTCGAGATCGTCTTCGACCCCGAGGTGATCTCCTTCCGGGAGCTGCTGGAGTTCTTCTTCCAGATCCACGACCCGTCGACGAAGGACCGGCAGGGCAACGACGTGGGCCGGAGCTACCGCTCGGCGATCTTCTACACGAGCGAGGAGCAGCGGCGCGTCGCGCTCGACACCATCGCCGACGTCGACGCCTCGGGCCTGTGGCCGGGCAAGGTCGTCACCGAGGTGACACCGGCCGGCCCGTTCTGGGAGGCCGAGGAGGAGCACCAGGACTACCTGCAGAAGATCCCCTTCGGCTACACCTGCCACTACGTGCGGCCCGACTGGGTGCTCCCGCGTCGCGAGGCGCAGACCACCCGATGACCTGAGGTCCCGATCGGCGCGTCCCGGACGAGTCAGCCGGGGCGCTGATCGAGGCCATCGGTGCGACGACGTCGAGGGGGACGTCCCTGCGAGGGGACGTCCTCCTCGACGCCTCTCCTCCCGGTGCTGGGGACACCCAGCCCGCACCCGGCGAGACCGCCCCCGCGCCCGGACCCGGACGTGACCGGTGGGACACCTGGGAGCGGTGGGGCGCGCCGCCACCACCGGCGCTCCGGGCGTGCGCACGATGGGGGCGTGCCTGCCCGACCGGACGCCGTCGCCGCGCTGCCGGCCGCTCCGGGCGTGTACCGCTTCCGGGACGACGGCGGCCGCGTGCTGTACGTCGGGCGGGCCGGAGAGCTGCGCCGCCGGGTCAGCTCCTACTGGGGCGATCTGCGGGACCGCCGCCACCTGCGGCGGATGGTGCTCCGGGTCGCCCGGATCGAGGCGCTGGTCTGCGACTCCGCGCACGAGGCCGCCTGGGCCGAACGCAACCTGCTCGAGCGGTCGCTGCCTCGGTGGAACCGGATCGTCGGCGGCCTGGAGGTGCCCGTCAGCATCCGCCTGGACCCCTCGCCGGAGGCGCCGCGTCTCGGCCTCGCCTCCGCGCACCCGCCGGCACCGGGGATCCGCCTCTTCGGGCCCTACCTCGGGGCCCGCAAGGTGCGGCTGGCCGTGTCCGGACTGGAACGGCTGTACCCGCTCGGCCACGCCGGCCCGACCCGGACCGCCGGCGAGCGGGAGCTGGCGCGGCTGCGCGGCGGGCAGGACACCCCCGTGGCGGAGCTGGCGAGCGCCGTGGCGTCCGTGCTGGACCGCGAGCCGACGGCGGTCGCCGACGCACTGGCGGCGCTGACCGCCCGGCGCGACGCCGCGGCCGGGGCGCAGGCCTACGAGGCGGCGGCCCGGCTCCAGGAGGAGATCGAGGCGGTCGAGTGGGTGGTCGCGCCGCAGCGGGTCACCGCGCCCGGCGAGGAAGGCGACGAGGACGTCACCGCCTGGGCGGACGACGTCCTGGTCCGGCTGCGATTCCGGGACGGCCGCCTCCGGGCCTGGGAGCAGGAGACCTGCACCAGGTCGGTGCCCGGCACCCGGGCGCCGACCGGATGGGGGCCCTTCCTGCGTCGCAACGCGGAACTGGCCGCCCGGCTCGCCGCGCTGCCGGTCAGCTGAGCTGCTCCGCGGAGGGTGTCCTCGCCGGACGTCGGGCGGGGACCTCGCGGACACCCACCACCGGCTGTCCTGAGAGCCGGATCAGCGGCCGGCCGGCGGGCTGGATCGCGCGGCCTCGCGGTCATCGGTTGGCCGGCGGCGGCTTGGGCAGCTCCCAGACCTGCTCGAAGTCGTCGGCGACCAAGGGCCAGATGCGCTGACGACCATCGTCGACCGATCGGACCTCGTCGGCCGAGGGTCCGAAGACGACGAAGTCGTGCGGGATCACTCGGCCGGCTCGATCCCGCCGCCCCCCCGGGTCCGGGAAGCGCAGTGCCACCATCTCGGGCTGCGCCCCGGTCGCGGCAACGCGACGGCATGCCTCGGACGCGTCCTCGACACCCGAGAAGGCGATGTCGTAGAGCGCCAGCGGGTCCCCCGTGGCGTCGTTCCGAAGGAATCGGAAGCCCCAGGCCCGTCCCCGTGAGGCCCAGATGAGGCTCACCGGAGGCTCCTGAGCAGGACCCGATCCTCTTCGCCCTTGTCCAAGTCCATCCCGAAGCGGCTCAACGTGGCGCGCAGGTAGTCCTTCTTCGCCAGCGCATCGGAGTTGTACTCCTCGAGCTTGTCCCCGTTCAGCCCGGCGGCTTCGGCCAAGCTGGGACCGACGATGTTCAGCATCTGCCCCACGACGCCGAGGAACTTGCTCTTGGTCCCCACCAACGCAGTAGCCAGAGGGCCGGCGCCACGCAGCAGCATCTCGACGACCTTTCCCTGCAGCTCCTCGGTCTGAGCCCACTTGACATGGCGTTCGAAGGGCAGCATGGCGGCCAAGGGCAGGATCATGTCGACCCCGATGCGCTCGGTGACCTCGATCCTCTCTGCGCCGAACTTCGCTGACGAGAGCAGCACGAAGTCCTCACCGACGGACAGCGCGTCGTCGGCCTCCACCAGCCCAGCCAGCACCTGGCGCAGCGCGTCCAGGTCATCGGCTGCCTTCTCGATGAGGAGGTCCCGAAACGCGAACACGTCCAGGTCCGGCAGCAGATCGGACTTCGACAGACCCAGCACCCAGATGCGCGGGAACTCGACGAGTGGTTGCCCGTCCTCGAGCAGGTCGTCCTTGAGCGACAGCAACCCGTTCAGGAAGTTGGCGAACAACGACTTCAGGTACCGCTCCTCCTGCCCGGCGTTGTCCAGCAACCGCTGGGCGTCCACCAGCAAGAGCGCGACATCCGAGCTCAGCAGGGTCCTGAACGTGTCGACTCGGCGCTGCGCCTCCTCCGGTCCGTTGACGTCCTGCTCGAACCACTCCCCCGGGTAGTCGTGCCAGACCAGGCGCAGGGCGTCGAACGGCTTGTCCTTCATCGCCTTGGTGCCAGATCCGTCCTTCAGCTTGATCGAGAAGGAATAGGACGTCCCGGTGAAGCGGGTGGTCACGGGCACCTGCGCTGAGTTCTTCATGCCGAGGTAGTTCCGGTGCAATCGAGCGCCTTGGCCGATGTTGTCCGCCACGACGTGGAAGAGACTCTGCTTCCGGTACTGGGGTTCCTGAGTCGCTCCGTAGAACGAGGAGAGCAGGACCGTCTTGCCGCTGCCGCCTTCGCCGAACACCGCGATGTGCTGCTCCAGGGCTCTGCTCACGTCCATGCGCGGAGCGTAGATACCGGCGCGGAGGACCCCCGGCCGGCGGGTGGCCGCGTGTCGCAGCGGTGCTCCCCGCCGCCGCGCAGCGCCCTCATCGACCGAGCCATAGCCTCACGCCATGCGTGCCGTGCAGATCACCCGCTTCGGCGGCCCGGAGGTCCTGGACGTCGTGAACCTGCCCGACCCGGTCCCCGGCGACGGGCAGCAGCTGTTCGACGTCTCCTCCGCGGGCGTGAACTTCGCCGACACCCACCACGCACTGTCGGCCAACTGACCTGACGACCGGCCCGCTCCGGAGCAGCGCCGCGCCGAGGACGGTCCCGTCGCTGCCGGAGCGGCAGCGGGCCCCAGGCGTGGGCGCCATACCCTGCCCGCGTGTGGGAGCAGCGCGCCTCGGGCAGTCCTGAGATCCGCTCGGTCTGGCGCGCTTTCGTCGAGGAGGACGCCGGCTACACCGACGAGGCGAGCGAGCACTGGGGCCTCTCATTCATCCGTCGCCCGGACGGCTCGCTCGCGGCGGAGCTCGCGGGCCCGCGGATCGAGGGCCTGCCGATCCGCGCGCACATCGGTGAGACCTATTGGGGCGTGGAACTCGCAGCACACGTGTTCATCCCAGGTGTCGACAAGGCACTGCTGCGCGGGGCCATCGCCGCGCTGCCGGTGGCCGACGGACGGGTGACCATCGGTGGACGGCGCGTGCCGATCCCGGCATGGGAGGAACTCGAGCGCTTCGTCTCGCGGCTCGTGGCCGAGGGAGTCATGGTCGCGGACGCCGACGTCCGGCGGGCGCTCGGCGGGGACGATGACGGGCTATCCCTCCGAAGCTGGCAGCGCCGGTTCCGAGCTGTCACAGGCCTCCGGCGGAAGGAGATCGAGCGACTCGATCGCTGCCGCGAGGCCTACCGGCTGCTCAGCGAGGGGGTGTCGCCGGTCGAGGTCGCCGTCGCCGTGGGTTACGCGGATCAGGCCCACCTGACCCGAGAGCTACGACGCATTCGAGGTGAGACACCAGCGCGCATCCTGGCCGCGGTGACCGCCTGAGAACGGCGCTTTTCTTCAAGCCCTCCGAACGGCTCGTCGGCGATCGTGAGGACATGGACGAGACAGCCGCCGCCAGGGGGACGACCATGACCACCGCGCCGTCCCCGACCGGGTGTTCCACCGTGAACCCGTTCTTCATCACCTCCGACGCAGACGGGCTGATCGCCTTCCTCCGGGACGTGTTCGGCGGCGAGGAGCACCTCGATGCCCGCACCGTCGACGTCGACGGACTGCTCCTCCACGCCGAGCTCGAGATCGGCGGCACCACCCTGATGTTCGGCGAGCGCAAGCCGGGCTGGCCGGCCCTGCCGCAACTGACCCAGGTCTACGTCAGCGACGTGGAAAGCGTCCTCGGCCAGGCAATGGCGCGCGGGGCGCGAATCGTCACGAAGCCGACCGACTTCTTCGGGACGGTCTTCTCCCGGATGGTCGACCCATGGGGGAACATGTGGTGGGTGTACGAGCACGGCGAGGCCCCGGAGCTGGACTGGGACGCCGCGGACGACACGGCACCGGCCGAATGGACCGACCCGAACCTCGCCTACATCCACCGCACTCTCCTCGAGGCGATGCCGTCCTTCGGGACGGAACCCGAGCCCGCTCGCGATGGGCGGTGACGCGCGCCCGCGCATCACCGGCATGGCGCCTGCCCGAGCCGTGCCGGACACCGAGCGCCGTGCGCGTTTGGCCCGGCGCCACCACGTCGCACCGCAGCACCGGGCGCCGGACGTCGTGACGGCTGCCCGTGACGTCGTCGCGCTGCACGCGACCGACCCGTCCACCGTCTACCTGTCCGCCCTTGCACGCATCGACGACGTCGAGGTCGCAGACGTCCGCCGGGCCCTCGAGGACGAGCGCTCGCTCGTTCGCGACCTGGCCATGCGTCGGACCGTCTTCGCGCTGCCCCCCGACGCGCTCGACCCCGTCCAGGCGGCCGTCGGTGACCGGGTCGCACGAGCGGAACGGAAGGCGCTCGTCCGGGACGTCGAACGCCATGGACTGCGCCCAGACGGAGCGCGCTGGCTCGACGACGCGGCGGCGCAGGTGCTCGACCTGCTCGCCGACGATCGACCGCGCTCCACCAGCGAGCTCCGTGAGGAGCTGCCGGCGCTCGCCGGTTCCTACGCCCAGGGTGTCGGCACCACCTGGGAGAGCAGGGTCCAGGTCGGACCGCGCCTGATGGCCGTGCTGTCTGCGTGCGGCCTCGTGGTGCGAGGCCCGAGCGACGGCCACTGGCGGCTGCCTCGTCACCGGTGGATCCGGACGGAGTCGTGGACGGGGGCCGCACGCCGACCGTGGTCCGAGCGCGACGGGGTCGCCTGGCTCGTCGAGCGGTGGCTGCGCGCCTTCGGGCCCGGCACCGACCGCGACCTGAAGTGGTGGACCGGTACCACGCTCGGACTCGTCCGGCGTGCCCTCGAGGACGTCGATGCGGTCGAGGTCGCGCTCGACGAGGGCACCGGCTGGCTGCTGCCGGACGACCTCGACCCGGAGCCGGACGTGGAGCCGTGGGCGGCGCTGCTCCCCCCGCTGGATCCCACGACGATGGGTTGGCACGGCCGCGAGTGGTACTTGAGCGGGGCACGCGCCGTAGATGTGGTCGACTCCGCCGGCAACGCGGGCCCGACGGCCTGGTGGGACGGACGCGTCGTCGGCGGCTGGCGCCAGGACGACCACGGTGTCGTGGAACTGCAGGGGCTGGAGGTCATGGGACGAGAGGCTCGTGCGGCCTTGGAGCGAGAAGCGGAGCGCGTGACCGCCTGGTGCCACGGCGTGCGGGTGATGCTCACCCATCCGACCCCGCTCGCGCGCAGGCTCGCCGCGCCACCCGAGCCACCGAGCCCTCCGGGAGGGCCGGCCCCGTTGCGGGGATGAGACAATCCACCACTTACGGACTCCGCGCGACCAGCAGTAGCCGGAGCCGAGACCAGGTGTCCCGCCGGTCGGCCAGCCGCCTCGAGCGGGCCGGCGTGCTCACAGTGACGGGTCTCCCTCCGGCACCTCGGTCGCGACCACCTCTTCCACCGCCGCGTCCTCGCCGGAAAGCCCGTCAGCGTGCTCGTGCTCGTCGTGGAATGCCAACCAGCGCATCCCGAGGGCCTCGCGCTGCTCGTCGTCCACGGCCTCCTTGAACGGGGGGAAGAAGTCCGTCTCCTCCTCCGCCATGTGGTCGGCGTTGACCTGCCGCGTGTTGCGCACCGCCTCCCACCAGCCCTCGCTGCCGACCTCATGCTCCTCGACGGCGGCCGCAGCGTGCCGGATCTCGTTGTGGTCGTGCACACCCTCCGCCGTCTCCTGCTCGCCCTCCGCTGCCTGGGCGAGCAGCGGATAGAACAGCTGCTCCTCCGCGACGGCGTGCACCTCCAGCTTGGCGTGCAGCGCATCCCACGCGGCCGCGAGCTCACGACCGGACAGGTCCTCGAGCGCTGAGAAATCCCGCCGGAAGATCTCGTGCTCGGCCAGGACGAGGGCGGTGATCTCGAAGTCAGACATAACAACCGGCCTACCCGTCCCGAGGGAAGGTAGGCGGACTGGAGCACGCCCAGGCGCTCGACCACCCAGCCCCGGGGCGTGGGCTGCCGGATGAGACGGACAGGAATCCGGCGATCGAGGGATGCCCAGGCACACCGTGGGCAGCGAGCACTCGGGCCGACGGCTGCACAGTCGAGGACCAGGCAGCACCGGTGCTCCAGGGGGAAGGGCTCGGCAGGGGAAGGGGCTCGGGCTCCCAACGACTTCGCCGGTGATTGCGCCCGCCCGCGCGGCCGCGCTCGCCCGGACCGCGACCCGTACGACGATGGCGAGGCCCTAGCCTCACCTGCATGCGTGCTGTGCAGATCACCCGCTTCGGCGGCCCCGAGGTCCTGGACGTCGTCGACGTCCCCGAGCCGGAGGCCGTCCCCGGCCAGCAGCTCTACGACGTCTCCACCGCCGGCGTGAACTACGCCGACACCCACCAGGTCGAGGACAGCTACCTGGCCCCGCAGCAGCTCCCGCTGGTGCCCGGCGCCGAGTTCGTGGGGACGGCGGCCGGCGGAGGCCCGCGGGTGGTCGGGCTGCTCGGGGGCGGCGGCTACGCGGAACGGGTGGCAGCGCACCCGCGGCTGACCTGGCCGGTGCCCGACGGCGTGACCGACGAGCAGGCGCTGGCCGTCGTCCTGCAGGGCGCCACCGCCTGGCATCTGCTGCGCACCAGCGCCCACCTCGCCGCCGGCGACACCGTCGTCGTCATCGCCGGCGCCGGCGGGGTCGGCTCGCTGGCCGTGCAGCTGGCCCGGCGGTGGGGCGCCGGCCGGGTGATCGCGACCGCGTCCAGCCCCGAGAAGCGGGCGCTGACCGAGGAGCTGGGCGCCGACGCGAGCATCGACCCCGCCCTGGCCGACGACGACCCGAAGACGTTCACCGCGGCGCTGCGCGAGGCCAACGGCGGCAAGCCGGTCGACGTCGTCCTGGAGATGACCGGTGGCAACGTCCTCGCCGGCTCGCTGTCGGCGCTGGCCCCGTTCGGCCGGCTGGTCACCTACGGCATGGCCGCCCGCACGCCGTCCGCTCCCGTCCCGCCGGGGGCGTTGATGCAGAAGAGCCGGGCGGTCATCGGGTTCTGGCTGGCCCACTGCATGGCCCGCCCGCACATGCTGGACGACGCGATGACCGAGCTGCTGCCGCTGGTCGCCGACGGGGCGCTGAAGCCGATCGCCGGCGGCCGCTACCCGCTGACCGCCGTCCGCGAGGCGCACCAGGACCTGCTGGCCCGCCGCACCACCGGCAAGCTCGTCCTCGACCCCAGCCGCTGATCGGAGTCGCTGGAGAGCGGGGACCGCTCTCCAGCGACTCCGCTACACGAGGCGGGTGGTCCAGAGCAG
>NZ_JAQISV010000001.1:0-84479 GCF_048569675.1 Geodermatophilus sp. CPCC 206100 | reverse complement strand
CCCATCCCCCCCCCCAGCGGTGCGGGGGGCGGGGGGGGGAGGGGGCCCCCCCCCCCTGCTACTCCGCTACACGAGGCGGTTGGTCCAGAGCAGGCTGAGGACGAAGCCGACCAGCGCCAACAGCACGCCGCCGCGGACGAACCAGTAGCTCACGTCGCGGGGCTCGGTCGTGTAGCCGATCTGGCTGCCGAGGTCCTCGTAGACCTGCTCGAGCTCTGCGGCGCTGGCCGCCTCGCTGTAGCTGCCGCCGGTCTCGTCGGCGATCTGCTCCAGCGTCGCGCGGTCCACCGGCACGGGCACCCGCTCGCCGTCCAGGTCGAGGGTGCCGTAGTCGGTGCCGAACGCGATGGTGGACACCGGGATCCCGGCGTCGACGGCGGCGTCGATGGCCTGGGTGTCGTCGCGGCCCACGGTGTTGTAGCCGTCGGACAGCAGCACGATCCGGGCCGGCGCCAGCTCCTCCTCGTTCGCGTTGAGCGCCGACTGGTAGTTCTCGATCGCGTTGAGCGAGGTGAACACCGCCTCGCCGATCGCCGTGGACTCGGCCAGGTCGAGGTTGTCGATGGCGCTGCGCACCTGGCCGCGGTCGGTCGTCGGCGTCACCAGCGTGGTGGCGGTGCCGGCGAAGGACACCAGCCCCAGGTTGATCCGGGCCGGCAGGACGTCGACGAACTGCTTGGCCGCGACCTGCATCGCCTCGAAGCGGCTGGGCTCGATGTCGGTGGCCTGCATCGACAGCGAGACGTCCACCGCCATGATCACCGTCGCCCGCTCCCGCGGGACCCGCACCTCGGTGCTCGGGACGGCGAGGGAGACGACGAGCGCCACCATGCCCAGCGCGACCACCGCGAACGCGGCGTGCCGCCGCCAGCCGGGCCGCTTGGGGACCAGCGAGCCGAGCAGCGCCACGTTGGTGAAGCGGGCGGCGTAGGCCTTGCGGCGCAGCTGCAGCACCACGTACAGGGCGACCAGCGCCGCGACGGCGAGCAGGGCCAGCAGCCAGAGGGGCGACTGGAAGGTCATCGGGAGGCTCCTCCGCTGCCGGCGCGCCGGCGGTCGGCGACGAACCGGACGACGTCCATCAGCCAGTCGCGGTCCGTGCGCAGCTGCAGGTGGCCGGCACCGGCCCGGCGCAGCGCCGCGGCGATCGCCTGGCGCTGGGCGGCGGCGCCGGCCGCGAAGCGCGCGCGGAACTCCGCGTTGCCGGTGGGCACCTCGAGGGTCTGGCCGCTCTCCGGGTCGACGACGGTCAGCAGGCCGACGTCGGGCAGTTCCAGCTCCCGCGGGTCGATCACCTCGATGGCCAGCAGCTCGTGCCGGCCGGCCAGCCCGCGCAGCGGCCGCTCCCAGTCGCTGTCACCGAGGAAGTCGGAGATGACGACGACCATCCCGCGGCGCCGAGGCGGCCGGCGCAGGGACTCCAGGGCGGCCGCGAGGTCGCCGCGCCGCCCGCCCTCGGCCCGCGGGGTGGCGACCACCTTGCGCAGCAGCCGGTCGGCGGCCAACCGCCCGGACGCCGCCGGGTACCGGTCGACCCGCTCCCCCGTGGTGACGACGGCGCCGAGCCGGTTGCCCCCGCGGACGGTGAGGTGGCTGACCGCGGCCAGGCCAGCGATCGCGAGGTCCCGCTTCTGGCACAGCGCGGTGCCGAAGTCCAGGCTCGCGGACAGGTCGACGACCGCCCACGTCTCCAGCTCGCGGTCGGCGATGGTCTCGCGGACGTGCGGCACCTGCACCCGCGCGGTCACCGGCCAGTCCATGCGCCGGACGTCGTCGCCCGGGTGGTAGGTGCGGGAGTCCCCGGCCTCGCTGCCCGATCCGGGCACCAGGCCCAGGTGGTCGCCCTGCAGCAGCCCGTCGAGGCGCCGCCGGACGGTGAGCTCCAGCCGCTGCAGCAGCACGTCGGCCGGCCCCTCGGCGAACAGCGGCGGGGCGCCGTCCCCCGCGCCGGGGTCCACGCCGGATCCGGGCGTCGGGGCAACGCCGGACCCGGGCGTGGGGGCAGAGCCGGACCCGGGCGTGGGGGCAGAGCCGGACCCGGGCGTGGGTACAGAGCCGGACCCGGGCGTCGGGGCGGTCCCGGCCGGCTCCGGTGTCGTCGCGGCGGCCGCGCGGCGACGGAGGATCACGCCGGTGCGGACCCGTTGGCGTAGCCGTTGCCGGCCGGGCCCGGCCGGCCCTGCGGCCCGGCCTCGCCCTGCGGCGCCGGCGGGCCGAACTGCTGCGCGGACGGGACGGCCGGCTGACCCGGACCCGGCTGACCGGCGCCGGGCGGCGGGCCGAACTGCGGGTGGCCGGGTCCGGCCTGACCGGGGCCGCCCGGGCCGAACTGCGGCGGGCCGAAGGACGCCGGGCCGAACGAGGGAACCGAGGGGCCGCCGGGGACGCTCGGGCCGAAGCCGTCGGCCCGCTGCCGCGGCGTCACCTGCGGCAGCGGCACGGTCTGCAGGATGCGCTTGACCACGTGGTCGGCCGGCACGCCGTCGGCCAGCGCGTCGTAGGAGAGCACCAGCCGGTGGCGGAGCACGTCGGCGGTGACGTCGAGGACGTCCTGCGGGAGCACGTAGTCCCGGCCGCGCACCAGCGCGAGGGCCCGGCTGGCCGCGATCAGCCCCAGGGAGGCGCGGGGACTGGCGCCGTAGGAGACCCACGAGGCGACGTCCTCCATGCCGAGCTCCCGCGGCGCGCGGGTGGCGACCACCAGCCGGACCACGTAGTCGACCAGCGCGTGGTGGACGAAGACCTGCGAGGCGGTGCGCTGCATCCGCAGGAGGTCATCGGGGCCGAGGACGGTCTCGGCCACCGGCGGGGTCGACCCCATCCGGTAGATGATCTCCCGCTCCTCCTCCGGGCTCGGGTAGTCGACCAGCACCTTCATGAGGAACCGGTCGCGCTGGGCCTCGGGCAGCGGGTAGACGCCCTCGGACTCGATGGGGTTCTGCGTGGCCAGCACGAGGAAGGGGTCGGGCAGCGGGTGGGTGACCCCGCCGATGGAGACCTGCCGCTCGGCCATGACCTCCAGCAGGGCCGACTGCACCTTGGCCGGCGCGCGGTTGATCTCGTCGGTGAGCACGAAGTTGGCGAACACCGGGCCGAGCTCGGTGTCGAACGCGTCGCGGCCGGCCCGGTAGACGCGGGTGCCGATGATGTCGGCCGGCACCAGGTCGGGGGTGAACTGCAGGCGGGCGAACCGGCCGCCGACGACGGTCGCCAGCGTCTCGACGGCCAGGGTCTTGGCGACGCCGGGCACGCCCTCGAGCAGCACGTGGCCGCGGGCCAGGAGGGACACGAGCATCCGCTCGACGAGCCGGTCCTGGCCGACGATGACCCGCTTGATCTCGAAGAGCACCCGCTCCAGGCGGGCCGCGTCCGCCGAGGGCGGCACCATCTGACCGGCGGCGGAGGCCCCCGTGGGCTTCTCGAGGGGGGTGCTGGCGGCGCTCACGGAACTCCCTGATGGTGCCGGACCACGGCCTCCGGGAGGCCGGTGACGGGGCGGCGTCCCCGTCCCCGGGCCCAGTGTCCTACACCTTGCTGGACGCTTCCTGGACGCGCACCACCGGCCGCGCCTGCGCGCCGCCGTCCGCCCTGGGTGGTCCCCGCAGGGCGGCCCAGGTGGCGGCGTTCCACCCCTGCCCGCGGCCCCCGCTGACTGCTAGCCTCGGCACTGCGTCGGGCAGCTCCCCCCGTGGCTGCCCGACGCCCTTCCCGGGCCCCCGCTCAGCCGGTCGGCCGGACGGCGCCGAAGTACTGGGTGCCGAACCACATCTGCGAGGTCCGCACCACGTCCCCGCTCTGCGGCGCCTGGATGACCTTGTTGTTCCCGATGTAGAGCGCCACGTGGTAGATCGTGGTGTAGTCCGACCCCGAGGCCCAGAAGACCAGGTCGCCGGCCCGCAGGTCGGAGGCAGCCACGGTGCGGTTGCGGAAGTTCCACCACTGGTCGCGGCTGACCCCGCCGACGGAGATGCCGGCCTTCCCGTAGGCGTACTCCATGAGGCCGGAGCAGTCGAAACCGACGAGGTCCTGGTCGGGGTCCAGGCCCTTGCTCGGCCCGTTCTTGCCGCCGCCGCCCCAGCTGTAGGGTACGCCGGCCTGCGACTGGGCCGCCGCGATCGCCGTCTGGACCGCGGAGCCGGACGGGACGCCGGCGGTCGTGCCACCGGGGGCCGGAGGCCGGCCGGACGAGCTCCCGGACGACGACCCGCCGGTGGCGGTGGTCGAGGCAGCGGCCGGCGGGCGGGACCGGGCGACCTGCGCGGCCGCGGCGGCCGACTCGGCGGCCTCGCGAGCGGCCTGCGCACCCTGGGCGCCGTAGAGCGTCTCCTGGGCCTCGGCGAGCTCGGCCTCCCAGACCTCCTGCTGCTGCACCAGGGTCTCGGCCTGGGCGCGCGCGGCGATCTCCTGCTGCTTCGCGGACTCCAGGGACCCCGCCGCCTCGGTCTCGGCCGCGGTGGCCTCCTGGACCGCCACCTGCGCTGTCGTCTCGGCCGCCGAGGCCTGCTCCTCCAGCGCGGTCAGCTGCGCGACGACGTCCACCCGGTGGGTGCCGACCGCGTCGAGCAGCCCCGCGCGCTGGATCAGCTCCGCGGGCCCGGTCGCGCTCATCAGCGCGGCCGCGCCGGGCGACGTGCTGCCCCGCATGTAGCTCGACCGCGCGAAGGCGACGACGTCGGCGCGGCCGCGGTCCAGCTCGGCCTGGGCCTGCGCGGCCGCGGCGGCCGCGGCGTCGGCGGCGGCCTGCGCCGCCTCCTGGGCAGCGCGGCGGACCTCGTACTCCTGCAGCGCGATCTGCGCGGACTGGTGCGCGGCATCGGCCGCCGCCTGGGCGGAGGCGAGCTGGGCGCTCAGGTCCCCGACGCGGGCGGCCGCGGCGTCCCGCGCCGCCTGGGCCTGGGAGACCGCGCGGTCCGGCGCCGCGGCCGCCGTGCCGGGGGCCAGGCCGACCACGACCACGGCGACGAGCGCCGTCCCGGCTCCGCGCAGGGACCACCGGACACCCCGGACACCCCGCCTGTGCACACCGCTGACCACCGGACCGACCCCTCTCCGGGGCGCGGCGACGTCCGAGGGGGACGTCGCGGCGCGACCCGACACCGACGGCGCCCCGCAGGACGCTTCCTGGCAGGGGGATCGACCGGATCGGGCCGTCGGCGGAGGGGGTGCTCACCCGTTGGGGTGGGAGGACCCCGTCCTCCCACCGGCTGGCGAGCACAGGCGGCCCCCCCTGCAGGGGCCCGCCGCGAGCTCGCGAGTGGCGGGGGTAAGGGGGTCCTCTCTCAGTTGACCTGCCGCTCGGAGGTGGACCAGAACTCCTCGCGGAGCTTGAACTTCTGGATCTTGCCGGTCGCGGTGCGCGGGATGGCCTCCCGGAACTCCACCCGCTTGGGGATCTTGTAGCCGGCGATGCGCGCGCGGCAGTGGGCCACGATCTCCTCCGGGGTGACCTGCTGCCCCTCGGCGACGACCACCAGCGCGGTGACCCGCTCGCCCCACTTGTCGTCGGGGACGCCGATGACCGCGACCTCCGCGACCGCCGGGTGGCTGAAGACCGCGTCCTCCACCTCGATCGAGGAGACGTTCTCCCCGCCCGTGATGATCACGTCCTTCTTGCGGTCGGAGATGGTGACGTACCCGCCGTCGTCGATGGAGCCGCCGTCGCCGGTGTGGAACCAGCCGCCCTCCAGCGCCTCGGCCGAGGCGTCCGGGTTCTCCCAGTAGCCGGCCAGGACGGTGTTGCCCTGGGCCAGCACCTCACCGGAGTCGCTGACCCGCAGCCGGGTGCCCAGTGCCGGGACGCCGGCCCGCGAGAGCTTCTTGGCCCGCTCCTCCGGCTCGAGGTCGTCGAACTCCGCGCGCGGCCGGTTGATGGTGAGCAGCGGCGCGGTCTCGGTGAGGCCGTAGATCTGGTTGAACTCCCACCCCAGCTCCGCCTCGACGCGGGCGATGGTGCGCGAGGGCGGCGGGGCGCCCGCGACGATGATCCGGACCCGGTCGCGGCCGGGGATCTCGCCGTCCCAGTCGGCGGCGGCCTCGAGGACGGCGTTCCACACCGCCGGGGCGCCGGCCATGACCGTGACGCCGTGCTGGTCGACGCGGCGCAGGATCTCCGCGCCGTCCACCTTGCGCAGCACCACCTGGCGGGCGCCGAGGCCGGCCATCGTGTACGGCAGGCCCCAGCCGTTGCAGTGGAACATCGGCAGCGTGTGCAGGTACACGTCCCGGTCGCTGACCTGCATGTGCATGCCGAAGGTGACGGCGTTGACCCACGTGTTGCGGTGCGTCATCTGCACGCCCTTGGGGCGGGCCGTCGTCCCGCTGGTGTAGTTGATCGTGGCGGTGGCGTCCTCGTCCGGCTCGGCCCACGGCCGCGGCTCGGTGTCGAAGCGGAGCAGCTGCTCGTACTCCTCCCCGGTGCCGAAGCGGTGCTCGGCCTCCACGCGCTTGAGCGGCGACTCGAGCTCCGGGTCGACCAGCAGCACCCGCGCGCCGGAGTGCCCCACGATGTAGCTGACCTCGTCGGGCGAGAGCCGGAAGTTGACCGGGACGGCGACCCGGCCGGACGACGGCAGCGCGAGCAGGACCTCCAGCAGCCGGGCGGCGTTGTGGCTGACGATCGCGATCCGCTCGCCCTCTCCCACCCCGAGCGCGTCGAGGCCCGCCTGCAGCGCCCGGCCGCGGCGTGCGAACTCCCGGTAGGTGACGTCGCCCAGCGAGGGCGCGGGCTGGTGGGGCTCGTCGACGATGCCGACCCGGTCGCCGTACACCAGCTCGGCGCGGTCGAGGAAGTCTCGGGTGGTGAGGGGCACGCGCATGTCCGGCTCCCGGGTGCTCGGGCCGCCGCGCGCGCAGGGCGCCGGTCAGCCGCTGGACGTGGTCGTCGTCACGCTAGCGCCCGACCGCGCGGTCAGGAGGCCGCGACCAGACGCGGCAGCGCGGTGCCGATCGGCTCGCGCACCACGAGGTCGGCCAGGGCGTCGTAGGGCGTCGGCTCGGCGTTGACCACGACGACGCGGGCACCGGAGCCGGCCGCCAGGTCGGTCAGCCCGGCGGCGGGGTGGACGGTCAGCGAGGTGCCGATCGCGAGGAACACGTCGCAGTCGGTGGCGGCGTCGGCGGCGGCCTCGAGGACGGCGGGGTCCAGCACCTGCCCGAAGCTGATCGTGGCGGACTTGAGGATCCCGCCGCAGCGCCGGCAGGCCGGGTCGGGGTCGCCGGCGTCGATGCGGGCCAGCGCCTCGGCCATCGTCGTCCGGTCGCGGCAGGCCAGGCACTCGACCTCGTGGACGGTGCCGTGCAGCTCCAGCACCCGGTCCGGGGAGGAGCCGGCGGCCTGGTGCAGCCCGTCCACGTTCTGGGTGACCAGCGCCCGCAGCCGGCCCTGCCGCTCCAGCTCGACGACCGCGGCGTGCCCGGCGTTGGGGTGGACCTCGCCGGCCTGCAGGTCGCGGCGCATCAGCCAGGCCCGGCGGCGGATGTCGGGGTCGGCCACGTAGTAGGACAGCGTCACGAGCTTCTCGGCGTCCGGGTCCCGCGTCCACACGCCGTTCGGGCCGCGGTAGTCGGGGATGCCGCTGTCGGTGGAGATGCCGGCGCCGGTGAGCACGGTGATCCGCTCCGCGGTCGTCAGCCAGCCGGGCAGCGGGTCGGGGACGGCGCCGGTCGTCACGCCGTCCACGGTAGGGGCCCGGCGTGGTGGACCCGCGCGCCCCCAGGAGGCAAGGGTCGCCTCACCTGCGCAGGTCCGGGGAGCGGCTGGGATGATCGAGGGTGGCAATCAGCGCGATCGACCAGCGAGGGGTAGGCGCAGAGCAGTGGCAGCCAGCAAGGACAGCTTCGGGGCACGGTCGACGCTCACCGTCGACGGCACCGACTACGACATCTACCGGCTCGACGCGGTGGAGGGCGCAGACCGACTGCCCTTCAGCCTGAAGGTGCTGCTGGAGAACCTGCTGCGCACCGAGGACGGCGCGGACATCACCGCCGACCACATCCGCGCGCTCGCCGGCTGGGACCCGAACGCCGAGCCGGACCAGGAGATCCAGTTCAGCCCGGCCCGCGTGGTCATGCAGGACTTCACCGGCGTCCCCTGCATCGTCGACCTCGCCACCATGCGCGAGGCCATGGCCGAGATCGGCGGCGACCCGCAGAAGATCAACCCGCTGGCGCCGGCCGAGCTGGTCATCGACCACTCCGTGATCGCCGACGTCTTCGGCACCCCGGACTCCTTCGAGCGCAACGTCGAGATCGAGTACGAGCGCAACGGCGAGCGGTACCAGTTCCTCCGCTGGGGCCAGGGCGCGTTCAGCGACTTCATGGTCGTCCCCCCGGGCACCGGCATCGTGCACCAGGTCAACATCGAGCACCTGGCCCGCGTGGTCTTCCCGCGGGCGGAGACCTCCGCCGATGGCACGACCCGCGTGGTGGCCTATCCCGACACCTGCGTCGGCACCGACTCGCACACCACCATGGTCAACGGCCTGGGCGTGCTGGGCTGGGGCGTCGGCGGCATCGAGGCCGAGGCCGCCATGCTCGGCCAGCCGGTCTCGATGCTCATCCCCCGCGTGGTGGGCTTCAAGCTGACCGGCCAGCTGCCCGACGGCGCCACCGCCACCGACCTCGTCCTGACCATCACCGAGATGCTCCGCGAGCACGGCGTGGTCGGGAAGTTCGTCGAGTTCTACGGCGCCGGCGTCTCCGCCGTCCCGCTGGCCAACCGGGCCACGATCGGCAACATGAGCCCGGAGTTCGGCTCGACCGCGGCGATGTTCCCGATCGACGAGGAGACCATCACCTACCTGCAGCTGACCGGCCGCAGCGCCGAGCAGGTGGCCCTGGTCGAGGCCTACGCCAAGGAGCAGGGCCTCTGGCACGACCCCTCCCGCGAGCCGGCCTTCTCCGAGTACCTGGAGCTGGACCTCTCCACCGTCGTCCCGTCGATCGCCGGCCCGAAGCGCCCGCAGGACCGCGTGACGATCGCCGACGCGAAGGCCTCCTTCCGCCAGGCGCTGCCCACGTACGCGCCCATCGACGAGATCCAGAAGGACGACGACGACGCCCCGCGCGACACCGAGTCCGCCGCCGACGAGGCGTCCGAGGAGTCCTTCCCCGCGTCGGACCCGGTGAGCCCGTTCGCGCACGGCAACGGCGAGGCCGGCAAGCCGCACCACGTCGTCCCGGACCGCGTCCCGGACCGCCCCTCCAAGCCGACCCGCGTGGTCATGGAGGACGGGACCGAGACCCACGTCGACCACGGCCACGTCGTGATCGCCGCCATCACCTCCTGCACCAACACCTCCAACCCGCAGGTGATGATCGGCGCCGCGCTGCTGGCCAAGAAGGCCGTCGAGCGCGGGCTGACCACCAAGCCGTGGGTGAAGACGACGCTGGCCCCCGGGTCCAAGGTCGTCATGGACTACTACGAGAAGGCCGAGCTCACCCCGTACCTGGAGAAGCTGGGCTTCTTCCTGGTCGGGTACGGCTGCACCACCTGCATCGGCAACTCGGGCCCGCTCCCGGAGCCGGTGTCGGCCGCGGTCGACGAGGCCGACCTCGCCGTCGTGTCCGTGCTGTCGGGCAACCGGAACTTCGAGGGCCGGATCAACCCCGACGTCAAGATGAACTACCTGGCCAGCCCGCCGCTGGTGATCGCCTACGCGCTGGCAGGCTCCATGGACGTCGACCTGGACAACGACCCGCTCGGCCAGGACACCGACGGCAACGACGTCTTCCTCCGCGACATCTGGCCCTCTCCGCAGGAGGTCCAGCGGACGATCGACCACGCCGTGTCCGCCGAGCAGTTCGGGCGGAGCTACGCGGACGTGTTCGCCGGCACCGAGCAGTGGCAGAACCTGCCCACGCCGACCGGGAACACCTTCGACTGGGACCCGGAGAGCACCTACGTCCGGCGTCCTCCGTACTTCGAGGGCATGCCGGCCGAGCCGACCCCGGTCACCGACATCACCGGCGCCCGCACCCTCGCGGTGCTCGGGGACTCGGTCACGACCGACCACATCTCCCCGGCCGGCTCGATCAAGGCCGACAGCCCCGCGGGCCGGTACCTGCAGGAGCACGGCGTGCAGCGCCGCGACTTCAACTCCTACGGCTCCCGGCGCGGCAACCACGAGGTGATGATCCGCGGCACCTTCGCCAACATCCGGCTGCGCAACCAGCTGGTGCCCGGCACCGAGGGCGGCGTCACCAAGAACCACCTGACCGGCGAGACGACGTCCATCTACGACGCCTCGCAGGCCTACCAGGAGGCGGGCATCCCGCTGGTCGTGCTGGCCGGCAAGGAGTACGGCTCGGGCTCGTCGCGCGACTGGGCGGCCAAGGGGACGGCGCTGCTGGGCGTCAAGGCGGTCATCGCCGAGAGCTACGAGCGGATCCACCGCTCCAACCTCATCGGCATGGGCGTGCTGCCGCTGCAGTTCCCCGCCGGCCAGGACCGCGAGTCGCTCGGCCTGACCGGCGACGAGGAGTTCACGATCACCGGGATCACCGAGCTCAACGAGGGGCGCACCCCGCGGACGGTGAAGGTGCGGGCCGGCGACGTGGAGTTCGACGCCGTCGTCCGGATCGACACCCCCGGCGAGGCGAACTACTACCGCAACGGCGGGATCATGCAGTACGTCCTGCGCTCGCTGCGGGGCTCCGCCGCCTGATGGCTGCCGCCTGATGGACCTGGGCCTGGGCGGTCGCGGCTACCTGCTCACCGGCGCGAGCCGGGGGCTGGGGTTCGCGATCGCCCGCGCCCTGGTGGACGACGGCGCCCGGGTGCTGGTCAGCGCCCGGGACGCCGGCGCGGTCGCCGAGGCGGCCGCGCAGCTCGGCGGCCCGCCCGCCGCGCACGGCGTGGCCGCGGACCTGGCCGACCCCGGCGCCGCCGACCGGCTGGTCGAGGCCGCGCTGCAGCAGCTGGGCCGGGTGGACGGGCTGCTCGTCTCGGTCGGCGGCCCGGCGCCGGGATCGGTGCTCGGCACCGACGAGCAGGACTGGCGCCACGGCGTCGAGAGCCTCCTGCTGGGGCCGCTCCGGCTGGTGAAGGCTCTCGTCCCGCACCTGGGCGAGGGGGCGGCGATCGGCTTCGTGCTGTCCACCTCGGTGCGCCAGCCGCTGCCGGACCTCGCGGTGTCCAACGGGCTGCGCCCGGGCATCGCCATGACCGCCAAGAGCCTGGCCGACGAGCTCGGCCCCCGGGGCATCCGGGTCGTGGGGCTCCTGCCCGGCGCGACCGCCACCGACCGCACGCTCGCGATCGACTCGCGCAGTCCCGACCCCGACGCCGCCCGCCGCGCCACCGAGGCGACGATCCCGCTGCGGCGCTACGGGCGGCCCGAGGAGTTCGGCAAGGTGGCCGCCTTCGTCCTCTCCCCCGCCGCCTCCTACGTCACCGGGACCCTGGTCACCGTCGACGGCGGCCGGCTCCGCTCGCCGTGAACCTCGGCGGGGACCCGCCGGTCCTGGTGGCCTGCGCGCACGGGACCCGCGACCCCGGCGGGCGCCGGCTGGTCGCCGAGCTCGCCCTCGCCGCCCGCCGCCTGCGGCCCGGCCTGACCACGACCGCGGCCTTCGTCGACGTCCAGCCGCCCACCGTGGCCGACGTCGTCGCCGGGCTGGCCGCGCAGGGCCGCCCGGCGGTCGTCGTCCCCCTGCTGCTGTCCGGCGGGTACCACGTGCACGTCGACATCGCCCGGGCCGTGCAGGCGCACGACGCCGCGCGCGCCGCCCGGCCACTGGGGCCCGATCCGCGGCTGGTCGCCGTCCTCGCCGACCGGCTCGCAGCCGCCGGCGCCGACCCCGCGGACACCGGCACCGCGGTGGTGCTGGCCGCCGCCGGGTCCAGCGACCCGCGGTCGGTGGCCGACGTGGCGGCCACCGCGGCGCTGCTGCGGGAGCGCCAAGCCGGGCCGGTGAGCACCGGTTACGGCTCGACCGCGCGGCCACGGGTCGCCGAGGCCGTCGAGGCCGCGCGGCGGGCGGGCGCGGCCCAGGTCGTGGTCGCCGCCTACCTGCTCGCGCCCGGCCACTTCCACGGCCGGCTCGCCGCGGCGGGCGCGGACGTGGTCACCGCTCCGCTGCTGCCGGACGACCGGATCGCCGCGGTCCTGCTCGACCGCTACGACGCCGCGGTCGCGACGACCGCCGACGCCTGACCCGCTCGGCTCACCGGCGGTGGAGGCGCTCGGCGGTGGCCGGCGCCACGAGGATGGAGAAGCGGTCGAACAGCGCCTCGGTGACCGTCTCGCCGATGCAGTCCCTGGCGGCGCGTACGGCGGCGCCGCCGGCCAGCAGCCGGTCGAACCCGTCGCTGATCTCCTGCAGCAGGTAGGGCGCCGCCGTCGTACGGCCGAAGTGGTTGACCGCGACCATCGACACCTCGTCCTTGAGCCCGGCCAGCCGGGCGGCGCTCTTGGCGAAGGTCTCGACGTCGGAGTCGTGGAACTGGGCGTAGATCGGCCCGGTGTTGATGGTGCCGCCGCCGAAGAGGATCCCGGACCGGTCGTCGAGCAGGCAGATGCTGTCCTCGTCGGGGATGAGCCTGCTCGCGGTCGGCGTCTCGACGACGCGGACACGGGCGACCGCACTGAACATCGCGCTGGCACTGGCGGTCACCTGCTACGTCGTCTTCTTCCGCGACTTCTCCGAGTTCCGCGTCGCCTTCCTCACTCTGATGATCGTGTGGAGCTCGTCGTGGTGCGGTGTCTTCCTGGCCGACATGCTGCTCCGGCGGAGCCGCTACGACGTCCCGGCGCTGCTGCGGCCCACCGGTGGCGCGTACTGGTACCGCGGCGGCTGGAACCTGGTTGCGACCGGCTGGTTCCTGGCCGGCGTCCTCGCCTCGGCACTGTTCGCCACCAGCTCGATCTGGACGGGCCCCCTGACCGCGTGGGTCGACGGCGGGGACCTGTCGATCTTCGCCGGGCTGCTCGTGGGCGGGGTCGGCTACTACGTCCACGCCCGGGCTCAGGGCCTGGGCCGCACGCCGGGGGCCGGGGGCGCCCCGGCCCGGGCGGAGGGTGCCGCGCCCGCCGAGCGCGCCTGACCCGCGGGTCCGGAGCGCGCGACGGTCAGGAGGCCGCACCTCGCGGCGAGTCGGCGCCGGCCCGGACCAGGGCCCGCACCCCGTCGGCGTAGGCGGCGGGGGCCACGTCGCCCAGCAGCAGCCGCTGCAGCAGGAAGCCCAGCACGAGGGAGAGCATTCCCGCCGCCACCGGCTCGGGATCGACGTCCCGGGGCAGCTGCCCGGTCGCCTGCGCGCGCCGCACCACCTCGGCGAAGTACCGGCGGATCGTCCGGTAGGCGCGGTCGACCACCGCGGCCACGCCCGGGCTGCGGAGGGCCTCGCCCCACGCCTGGACGGCGACCCGCGTCATGTCGACCGGCCCCCGCTCGGCGATCGTCGCCACCAGGTCGACCGCGGTCGCCACGGCGTCGGCCGGGGCGGGCGCGTCTTCCGCCGCGAGCAGCTGGTCGAACCGGCCGGCGGCCTGCCCGAGCACCCGGTCGACGATCGCCTCGATCAGCTCGTCCTTGCTGCGGAAGTACCGGTACACCGCCCCGGCCGACAGCCCGGACGCCGCGATGACATCGGCCATCCCGGTGGCCTGGAACCCGTTCGCGGCGAAGCGGGCTGTCGCCGCGTCGATGATCTGGTCGCGGCGGGCGGCGAGGTGGTCCTCGGAGACGCGGGGCACGCGGCCATCGTAGAACGAACGATCGTTCTTGACAGCGCAGCTCCGCCGGAGCACGCTCGGACTGCAAGCGAACGACCGTTCGTTTTGACCTCTAGGAGCCGACATGTCCTCCTCCCCCGCCGCCCGCGGCGCCCGGCCCGCGGTGCTGCTCCCCGTGCTCTTCGCCGTCGCGCTCACCGTCCTGCTCACCGCCTTCGCCTGGCCGGCGGTCCGGTCGCAGCCGCGGGACCTGCCGGTCGCCGTGGCCGGTCCTCCCGCGGCGACCGCGCAGCTGACCGAGGCCCTCACCGCGCGCGAGCCCGGCGCGCTCGAGGTGCGGACCGTCGCCGACCAGGCCGCCGCCGAGGCCGCGATCCGCGACCGCGAGGTCTACGGCGCCGTCGTCGTCGGGGACGGCGGGCCGCAGGTGCTGGTCGCCTCCGCGGCCGGCCCGGTCGTCGCCCAGGCGCTGCGCGAGGTCGCGGGCGGGCTCGGTGCCGCCACCGGCACGCCCGTCCCGGTGGAGGACGTCGTGCCCGCGCCGGCCGCCGATCCGCGCGGCGCCGGCCTGGCCGCCGCGGGGCTGCCGCTGGCCATCGGCGGCATCCTCACCGCGGCCCTGACCTCCCGGCTGCTGCCCCGCCTGCGGCTGCGGATCGCCGCGGCGCTGGGCATGGCCGTGGCCGGCGGCATGGTGACCGCCACCGTGCTCGGCACGTGGCTGGGCTCGCTCAGCGGCGGCTGGTGGACCGTCACCGGCGTCGTGGCCCTCGGCATCGCGGCGACCGCCCTGGTCCTGCTGGGTCTGGAGTCGCTGGCCGGGACCCCGGGTCTGGCCGTCGGGGCCGCGACCGTGGTGCTGCTCGGCAACCCGCTGTCCGGGCTGGCCTCGGCCCCGGAGCTGCTGCCCGCGGGGCTGGGCACGCTGGGCCAGCTGCTGCCGCCCGGGGCGACCGGCTCGCTGCTGCGGTCGGTGTCCTGGTTCGACGGGGCCGGCGCCGGATCCCCGGTCCTGGTCCTCACCGCCTGGGTCGTCGCGGGCCTGCTCCTCGCCGCCGTCGGGGGGTCGCTGCGGCGCCGCCGTCCGCCGGTCGCGGCCGCACCCGCCCCGGTCGCCGTGGCCGCCTGAGCCGCGCCCGGTTGTCGGCCCGGGTCCGGCGGACCACCCTCGGGGCATGGGCGACGACGCCGACTTCTTCGCCCGGCCCGAGGGGCCGGGCGCCCGGCTCGGGATCCCCCCGCGGCTGGCCGGGTGGCTCGCGACGGGGCACCCGGACCAGGTCCACGTCCGGGCGTTCGTGACCCACGCCGAGCGGGTGCTCGGCCCGGCCCCTCAGGGGTCCGCGCGCACGGCGCTGCGGCTGGACGTCGGGTTGCCCGCCGACGTCCGGTTGCTCGACCAGTACGCCCTGTCCCACTACCTCGGCCCGCTGGTGGAGTGGCTGAGCGGGCACGGCGGGTTCGAGTTCGCCAGCGTCTGGGCGACCAAGGGCCCGGGCGAGGACTCCACGGTCCTCGCCGTGCCCGCCGAGCCGGTCGCGCCGCCCGCCGGGGACCGCACCTTCACCGTCCGCACCAGCACCTCGGTCGGGTCCCCGGAGTTCACCCGGCAGGTGCGCGAGCAGCTCTCGGAGCAGGAGCCGCTCCCGGCCGGGCCGGTCTCCCTGCAGCTGTCCTACGCCGTTCCGGCGGGCTGCCACTGGGCGGGGCTCTGGCAGCCGACCGTGGACGCGCTCGTGCCCCTGCTCGGTACCGCGGGCGACGACCGGCCCGACGACCCCCGCGACGGCCGGGTGGTCGAGCTGGGACTGCACCGGCGCGAGGACGCGTCCCTGGGGCACGCCGTGGCGGTCACCGGCGTCCTGCTCCGGGGAGCCGGCTGAGCCGACGGCGCCGGCAGGGACGTTCGGCCTCCCCCGATGCGGGGGTGCGGGCCTCCCCCAACGACGGCTCCGAGTCCTCCGCCCTTCGGACGAGGCTCTGGGCTGCACGGGGATTCGCCTTCGCGGCACGGAGCCAGGAGCACCGTCATGGACGACACCGCACTCACCCGTCGCGACGCACTCAAGGTGGGTGCGCTCTCCGCGGCAGCGCTGAGCATCCCCTTCCTGCCCGGCCCGCTCGCCGCCAAGCGCGCCTCGGAGATCGCCGAGAACAGGATCCCGCGGCCCTACACGATGGCCTTCCGCAAGCCACCGGTGATCCAGCCCAGTGGGCGGATCGGTGACCGGGACGTCTACGAGATCACCCAGAGCCAGGTCAAGCGGGAGATCCTGCCCGGGGTCAAGACGACCCTGTTCGCGTACAACGGCACGGTCCCGGGACCGACCTTCCGGGTGCAGCGCCGACGGCCCATCATCGTCCGCCACATCAACAAGCTGCCGGCCAGGCACCCCAGCCTCGGCTACGTCCCCTGGACCTCGACCCACCTGCACGGCGCACCGTCCCTGCCGCAGTACGACGGGTACGCCAACGACATCTCGCTGCCGGGCCAGTACAAGGACTACTTCTACGACAACCTCGAGCCGGGCCGCACGCTCTGGTACCACGACCACGGCGTGCACCACACCTCCGAGAACGTCTACATGGGCCTGGCGGCGCAGTACCAGATCCTCGACGGGGCGGAGAACAAGCTCGGCCTCCCCCGCGGCGCGTACGACGTCCCACTGATCGTCAGTGACGTCGCCTTCACCGGCAGCGGCGAACTGCTGTTCGACAACCACAGCGACTCGGGGCACATGGGCGACGTCGTCCTGGTCAACGGCGTCCCGTGGCCGCTGATGCCGGTCGAACCACGCAAGTACCGGTTCCGGCTCCTCGTCGCCACCAACGCCCGCAGTTTCCGGTTGCGGCTCTCGAACGACGCCCCGATGAACGTCATCGGCACCGACGGCGGGCTGGTCGCGCGGCCCGTCCCGGTCCAGGAGCTCCTGGTGGGCATGGCGGAGCGGTACGACCTCGTCATCGACTTCGCCCCGTACGAGGGACAGCGGATCGAGCTGCGCAACCTCGATCCCGACAACACCATCGAGTACGACCACACCGACAAGGTCATGGCCTTCCAGGTCGGCCAGAGCGTGAGCGACCCGACCAACAACGCCCTGCCGGCGGCCCTGGTGGAGTCGCCGGTCATGGCCCTCACCCCCCAGCAGGCCGTGACGACCCGCCACATGCGCTTCGAGCGGCAGGGCAGCGAGTGGGTGGTCGACGGCCAGATCTGGGACGACGTGGTCCGCTCGGAGTTCCGCAAGGCGATCGCCGAACCGGGGGTGGGGGACGTCGAGATCTGGGAGCTCGAGAACACCTCCGGCGGGTGGTTCCACCCGGTCCACGTGCACCTCGTCGACTTCAAGATCCTCGACCGCAACGGCACGCCTCCGCGGCCCCAGGAGCAGGGGCCCAAGGACGTCGTCTACGTCGGCGAGGGGGAGGTCGTGCGGATCATCGCCGAGTTCGGCTCCCTGATCACGCCACCGGGCGTGCCCGAGGTCCGCCGGTCCGGGCGCTACATGATCCACTGTCACAACGTGACGCACGAGGACCACGACATGATGACCCAGTTCTGGGTCGGCGGTGAGGGCGCCGGGCCCGATCCGATCCAGGCCGACCCGCCCCGGGCCCTGCCCGCGCCGCCGATCCCGCCGATCGTCTGAGCCGCGGGACGTCCCTCAGCCGGGGTCGGTCCCGACGGCGAGCGGCCGCACCGGGTCGTTCGCCCACTGCGACCACGAACCGGGCCACAGCGCCGCCTCGATCCCGGCCACGGCCAGCGCTGCCACCTCGTGCGCGGCGGTGACACCGGAGCCGCGGTACGCCGCGACCGGCCGCCCGGGGACGACGCCGAGGCGGACGAACCGCTCGGTCAGGACCCCGGCCGGATCGGCGGTGATCAGCACCGGTGCGGTCACTGCACCGCGAGCAGTTCGCGCAACTCCTGCGTCAGCGCATCACGGGCCTCCGGGGACTGGTGCCAGCCCGCCGGCGTGGCCTGCAGCAGCGAGATCCGCCAGCGCCCGCCCTCCTCGGCGGCGACCAGCGTGTGCACCGTGTGCAGCCGGGGGTCGAGGTCGTCGCCGCCCGGCGGGATCATCCCGGCGTGCGCCAGGAGCACCGCGACGTTCGGGCCGATCGGCCGGATCGACCGGACGATCCCGACGTAGCTCTGGGTCGGGTGGCTGCCGAACACCTGGCGCAGGTGCGCGGCGATGGCCAGCCGGCCGTGGTGGTGGCTGCCGTCGTACCCGACGATGTCCCCGTCGTCGGCGAAACCGGCCGCAACCGCCGCACCACTGCGCCGGTTCCAGCCGTCCAGGAACGAGGCGTAGAGCGCTCGGATCTGCGCCTCGTGGGGGTGCGCTGAGGTCACGCTGTCTCCTTACCGACTGCTGGGACAGGAGTGACGGTAGTGCTCAGGCCGCGCCGACCGTCCGCCCCTCGCCGACGGCGAACTGGGTGCGGTACAGGTCCGCGTACCGGCCCCCGAGCGCCAGCAACTCAGCGTGCGTACCCGACTCCACGATGCGACCGTCGTCGACCACGAGGATCTGGTCGGCGCTGCGGATGGTGGACAGCCGGTGCGCGATCACCAGCGACGTCCGGCCGGTGAGGGCGGTGTCCAACGCGTGCTGCACGGCGGCCTCGGACTCGCTGTCCAGGTGCGCGGTCGCCTCGTCGAGGATGACGACGCCCGGCGCCTTGAGCAGCACCCGCGCGATGGCCAGCCGCTGCTTCTCCCCGCCGGAGAGCCGGTACCCGCGGTCCCCGACCACGGTGTCGAGCCCGTCGGGCAGCGACCGCACCAGCGCCGCGATCCGCGCGCCGGCGAGCGCGGCCCAGAGGTCGTCCTCGGTGGCCTCGGGACGGGCGTAGAGCAGGTTGACGCGGATCGTGTCGTGGAACAGGTGCGCGTCCTGGCTCACCACGCCGATCGTGTCGCGCAGCGAGGCGAGGGTGGCGGCCCGGACGTCGACCCCGCCCACCCGCACGGTGCCGCTGGTCGCGTCGTACAGGCGGGTCACGAGGTTGGCGATCGTCGACTTGCCCGCGCCCGAGTGGCCGACGAGCGCGACCAGCTGACCGGGCTCGACCCGGAAGGAGACGTCGTGCAGCACCGCGGTCGGACCGCCGTGCTCGGGCAGCGAGACGTCCTCCAGGGACGGCAGCGACACCTCGGCCGCCGACGGGTAGCTGAAGGACACGTGCTCGAACGCGATCGACCGGTCACCGGCCGGCACCGGGACGGCGTCGGGCGCCTCGCGGATCATCGGCTCGAGGTCGAGCACCTCGAAGACGCGGTCGAAGCTCACCATCGCGCTCATGACGTCGACCCGGACGTTGGCCAGCGCGGTCAGCGGCCCGTACAGCCGGGACAGCAGCAGGGCGAGGGCGACCACGTCGCCCGGGCTGAGCGAGCCGGTGAAGGCCAGCCAGCCGCCGAGGCCGTAGACGAGCGCGGTGGCCAGCGCCGCCACGAGGGTCAGCGCGGTGAAGAAGGTGCGGCCGTACATGGCCGACAGGACGCCGATGTCGCGCACCCGCGCCGCCCGGCCGCTGAAGGCCTCCGCCTCGGCCTGCGGCCGCCCGAACAGCTTGACCAGCAGGGCGCCGGCGACGTTGAACCGCTCGGTCATCGTCGCGTTCATCGACGCGTTGAGCCCGTAAGACTCCCGGGTGATCTCCTGGAGCCGCTTGCCGATCCGCCGGGCCGGCAGCACGAACAGCGGCACGAGCACCAGGGACAGGGAGGTGATCTGCCACGAGAGACTGAACATCACCGCGGCGGTGAGCACCAGGCCGATGGCGTTGGACAGGACGCCGGACAGCGTCGAGGTGAACGCCTGCTGGGCGCCGATCACGTCGTTGTTCAGCCGGCTCACCAGCGCCCCGGTCTGGGTCCGGGTGAAGAAGGCGACCGGCATCCGCTGCACGTGCGCGAACACCCGGCTGCGCAGGTCGTAGATGACGCCCTCACCGATGCGCGCGGAGAACCACCGGGTGGCCAGCGAGATGCCGGCGTCGATGACGGCGAGGCCGGCGATGAGCAGCGCGATCTGCACGATGTCGCCGGCCGTGCCCTCCAGCCCGGCGATGCGGTTCACGATCCGGCCGGCCAGCAGCGGGGTGAGCACGCCGATGATCGAGGAGCCGATGACCAGCAGCACGAAGAAGGTGAGGTCGCGGCGGTAGGGCCGGGCGATGCCCAGGATCCGGCGCACCGTGCCCGGGGGCAGCGCGCGGGCGGTCACCGACGGGTCCCGGCGGAAGGACCGCATCGCCGCCAGGTTGGTCATGGGACCGTGCACGGCCGCGTCACCTCCATCCCGTCGTCGGGCCAACACCACCGTGCGGTGGGGTGTTCCGCGACCAGGATGTCAGCGACCACCGACGAGTTCGGCCAGCCTCCGCGCCTGTGCGGCCCGCTCGGCGGCGTCCTGCGCAGCGGGGTCGTTGCGCACCGCCGAGCGGATCAGCGCGGCGGTCTCGCGGCTCGCCCCCACCGGGGCCGCCGTGATCGCCGCGACCAGCTCGGCCACGGCGTCGTCCAGCGCCCCGGCCGGGACGACGCGGTTGGCCAGCCCCGCCGCCAGCGCCTCGGCGGCGCCCACCGCCCGGCCGGTCAGGCACAGCTCCAGCGCCCGCGAGTAGCCGACGAGCTCGACCAGCGCGCTCGTGCCGGTGAGGTCGGGGACCAGGCCGAGGGTCGCCTCGGGCAGGCGCAGCACGGCGTCCTCGGTGAGCACCCGGAGGTCGCAGGCCAGCGCCAGCTGAGCGCCGGCCCCGATGGCGTGCCCCTGCACGGCGGCGACCGAGACGACGCCCGGGGAACGCAGCCAGCGGAAGCCGGATTGGTAACGGCGGATCCGCTCCTGGGCCTCGGCCGCCGGCAGCCGGCCCAGCTCACCCAGCCCGCCCGGGGTGCCGGGGTCGGCGCTGAACAGGCTGCGGTCCAGACCCGCGGAGAACGCCCGCCCCTCGCCGCGGACGACCACGACCCGGACGCCGTCGTCGAGCGTCTCGCCGACGGCGGCCAGGGCGGCCCAGGTGGCGGGTGTCTGCGCGTTGAGCCGGTCGGCCCGGGCGAGGGTGACGGTGAGAACGGCGCCGTCGCGCGCCGTCCTCACCCAGCCGCCGTCGTCCTCCGGGCTCAACTCTTCTTGCTGTTCCGGTTCGCTCCCCCGCGGCTGCGCAGCGTGGCACCCGACTCCGACAGGAGGCGGTGGACGAACCCGTAGGACCGGTTGGTCGACGTCGCCAGCGAGCGGATGCTCTCGCCGCCGTCGTACCGCTTGCGCAGCTCGTCGGCCAGCGAGGAACGGTCGCCACCGGTGATGCGCTTGCCCTTGCCGAGGTCCGCAGTGCTCGAGTCGGCCATGACTCCCCTCCGTCAGCAGCCGCCGCGGCACCCGCCGGTCCGCGCGACTGCTCGTCCCCTTGGCGCCGGGCCCCGCTGACCCGCCGTCCCGGGTCCATGATCACCCAGGGGCGCGGGGTCGGCCATGTGAACGGACGATGACGGGTCGTGGCCGCCGCCGGGGCGCCCGCTGCGGGGCTAGGCCAGCTCGACGAGGTCGGCGAGGTCCTCGCTCCAGGCGTCCTCGGTGCCGTCGGGCAGCAGGATGACCTTGTCCGGGTCCAGCGCCCGGACCGCGCCCTCGTCGTGGGTGACCAGCACGATCGCGCCGGTGTAGGTGCGCAGCGCCTCGAGCACCTGCTCGCGGCTGGCCGGGTCCAGGTTGTTGGTCGGCTCGTCGAGCAGCAGCACGTTGGCCCCGGAGACGACCAGCGTGGCCATCGCCAGCCGGGTCTTCTCCCCGCCGGAGAGGGTGCCGGCCCGCTGGTCGACGGTGTCCCCGGAGAACAGGAAGGCGCCGAGGATGCGGCGCAGCTCGGTGTCGGTGCTGTCCGGCGCCGCGGACCGCATGACCTCCAGCAGGGAGCGGTCCAGGTCGATGGTCTCGTGCTCCTGGGCGTAGTAGCCCACCCGGAGGCCGTGGCCGGCCTTGACCTCGCCGGTGTCGGGGACCTCGGTGCCGGCGAGCATGCGCAGCAGCGTCGTCTTGCCCGCACCGTTGAGGCCGAGGACGACGACCCGCGTGCCGCGGTCCACCGCCAGGTCGACGTCGGTGAAGACCTCCAGCGACCCGTAGCTCTTGGACAGCCCCTCCGCGGTGAGCGGGGTCTTCCCGCACGCGGTGGGCGTGGGGAAGCGGAGCTTGGCGACGCGGTCCTGCACGCGGACGGCCTCCAGCCCGGCGGCCAGCCGCTGGGCGCGCTTGTCCATGCTCTGCGCCGCCTTGGCCTTGGTCGCCTTGGCGCGCATCTTGTCCGCCTGCGCGGCCAGGGCGTCGATCTTGCGCTCGGTGTTGGCCCGCTCCTGCTTGCGGCGGCGCTCGTCGGTCTCCCGCTGCGCGAGGTAGGGCTTCCAGCCGAGGTTGTAGACGTCGACGGTGGCCCGGTTGGCGTCGAGGTGCCACACCTTGTTGACGACGGCGTCGAGCAGCTCGACGTCGTGGCTGATGACGATGAGCCCGCTCTTGTGCGACGCCAGGAAGCCCTTGAGCCAGCTGATCGAGTCGGCGTCGAGGTGGTTGGTCGGCTCGTCGAGCAGCAGCGTCTCGGCGTCGGAGAACAGGATCCGGGCGAGCTCGACGCGGCGGCGCTGGCCACCGGACAGGGTGCGCAGCGGCTGGACGAGGACCCGGTCGGGCAGGCCCAGCGCCGTGCAGATGCGCGCCGCCTCGCTCTCCGCGGCGTACCCGCCGAGGGCGGCGAACTGGTCCTCCAGCCGGCCGTAGCGGCGCACCGCGCGGTCGCGCTCGGCGTCGTCGGCCGGCTCGGCCATCGCGACCTGCGCCTTGGTCATCTGCGCCCGGAGGACGTCCAGCCCGCGCCCGGAGAGCACGCGGTCGCTGGCGGTGATGTCGAGGTCGCCGCTGCGCGGGTCTTGCGGCAGGTAGCCGATCTCGCCGGTCACGTCGACCTTCCCGGCGTGCGGCAGCCGCTCCCCGGCGAGCGTGGTGAGGGTGGTGGTCTTGCCGGCGCCGTTGCGGCCCACCAGGCCGATGCGGTCGCCGGGCTGCACGCGGAGGGTCGCCTCGCTGATGAGGATGCGGGCGCCGGCGCGCAGCTCCAGCCCGGTGGTCGTGATCACTGATCCCAGGGTAGGCGCTCGATGCGCCGGGGTCCGCCGGATCGCCGGGTGACCCCGTCCACAGGTCTCGGTTCGGTCCACAGCAGGCCGTCGGCTCTCCCCCTGCGGGGCCGTCCGGCGGCACCATCCGGGCATGACCTCGCCGAACGGGACGTCGTGGGGGCCTCCCTGCCCGGTGTGCGGCCGGCTGAGCGCCGGCCCCGGCCCCGCTCCCTGTCCCTCCTGCGGCCTGCCCGCCGTCGGCGAGGCCGCCCTGGTGGTCGCGCGGATCGGCGCGACGATCGAGGAGCTCGCCCACGACCGGGAGCGACTGCTGGCCACCCTGCGCGCCGCGGCGCCCGGGCCACCCGGGCCGGTAGCGGCGCCGGTCTACCCGGCGCCGGCAGCCGCGCCGCTGCCCGTGCACCCGGAGCCGGCACCGGCGGGTCCGGCTCCGGCGGGTCCGGCGGAGCCGCCGTGGCGGCCTCCGTCCGGCCCGCTGCCCCCCTTCCTCGCCGACCCCGCACCGCCGCGCCGCCGGGTCAGCCCCCAGGAGGTGCTGCTGGGGCTGGGTGCCCTGCTCGTCGTCGCGGCCGCGCTCGCCTTCGTCGCCGTCGCCTGGACGCGGCTGGGCGTCGCGTTCCAGGCGGTCGTCATGCTGACGGTCACCGCCACCGCCTGCGGCGCCTCGGCGTGGACGGCGCGGCGCGGCCTGCGGGCGACCGAGGAGGCGCTGGCCGCCGCGGGCGCCGCCCTGCTCGCCGTCGACCTCGGCGCAGCGCACGCGCTCGGCCTCGGTGGGCTCGACGCCGTCCCGCCCCGGCTCTGGACGGCGGTCTCCTGCGCGGTGGTGGCGGCCGCGGGGCTCGGCCTCGGCCGGGCCACCCGCAGCACGGTCGCCTGGCCGCTGGTCGCGCTGCTCGCCGCCCAGCCGGTCCCGCTGCTGCTCCTCCCCCCGGAGGCGGTGCAGAGCGCGGCGGCGGTCGCCGTGGCACTCGCCATGGCGTTCCTGGACGTCGCGGTGGTGCTGCGGCTGCGCCGCGTCCTGGTCCCCGTCGCCGGAGCGCTCGCCGCGCTGTGGGCGGCCGGCGCCGCACTGGGCGGGACGGCTGCCGCCTGGAACGGCGGTCCCCTCGACTCCTGGACGGCGACGGTCCTGCTCGCCGGTGCCGGGGCGTTGCTGCCGCTGCTGCGGCGCCGGCCCCGGCTGGCCGCGCTGCTGCCGCCGGACCGCGTCGCCGTCGGAACGGGTGCCGGCGTCGCGGCACTGGCCCTCGCCGGGGCGCTGGACGGAACCGGGGCGGCCGGTCCGGTCGCCGCGGCCGGGCTGGGTCTGGGCCTCCTGGCCGTCGCGGTCCTCGCCGCGCGGGCTCCGACGGTGCTCCCCGCCCTGCTCGCGGCCGGGGCGACCCTGACGGCGGCCGGGTCGGCCGCGCTGCTCGTCCACGGCCGGCTGGGCGCGCTCGCCGGGGTGGCCCTCGGTGCCACCGTGCCGGCCGTCCTGGCCGCCGTCCGGCTGCCCGCGCACCGCCCGCACGCGGTCGCGGTGGCGCTGCTGTCGCCCGCGGTCGCGGTGCTGCTGGGCGAGCAGGCCGGGCGCCTGACCCCCACGGTCGCCGGACTGCTGCTGGGGATCGTCGCCGCGGTCGGCTTCGGCCTCGCCGCCCTCACCTCCCCGGCCCGCGAGGAGCACGCCGCCGCAGGTGCCGGCCTGCTCGCCGGCCTGGCCGGGGCGGGGACGACCGCGGTGGTCGGGGCCTGGGGCCAGGTGGCGATCATCCTGGCCGTCAGCGCCGCCGCGGCCGGCGCGTACGGGCTGGTCTCCTCCCGGCGCGGGGTCGGCGTCGGTGCGCTCGCCGGCCTGGTCGCCGCGTGCTGGACCGCCGTGGCGGGGGCCGGGGTGGAGGCGCCCGAGGCCTACACGCTCCCGGCCGCGGCCGCCCTGCTGGTCGGCGCGCTCCCCGAGATCCGGGCCGGCGTCCGCTCGTGGGCGGCAGAGGGCCCCGCGGCGGTGGTCGCGCTCGTCCCGTCCGCCCTGGTGGTCGTGGCCGAGCCGTCGGCCGTGCGACTGGTCCCCGTGGTGGTGGCCGCGGCGGCGCTCACCGTGGCGGGCACGCTGGCCCATCGGCAGGCACCGTTCGTCGTCGGTACGGCCGCCCTCGCCTTCGTGGTGCTGGGCCGGCTCGGGCCCTACGCGCCGCTCGTGCCGCGCTGGCTGACCCTCGCCGTCGTCGGGCTCCTCCTGCTGGTGCTCGGCGCCACCTACGAGCGCCGGCGACAGCAGGCTCGCGAGGCGGTCGCCTGGGTGGCCCAGATGCGCTGAACCCGCCGGGGCGGGCCGCGGCCCGCCCCGGCCGGCCGCGCCGCGCTGACCGGTCGCCGGGTGGGCCGGGCCGGCCGGCCCTACGGTGGTCGCGGGCACGGAGCGGAGGGGGGACGTCGTGGGCGATGCACCCCTCCCGCCGCCCCTCCCCTACCGCATCCGCGGCCTGGAGTGGCTGCTGACCGTCGGCGTCGTCCTCGTCGCCACCGCCGGCGCCGGGCTGACCGCGGTCGTCGGCGGCAACTGGGTCCGGGTCCTGCTCCTGGGGCTGGCCGCGGCCGCCGCACTCGCCTCCTGGTTCGGGGCGGTCGGCTCCCTCCGGCGGACCGAGGAGGCCTGCGCGACCGCCGCGGTGGCGCTCACCGCGATCGGCATCGACCCGCGTGGCCCGGTCCTCACCGGCAGTGTGGAGCCGCCGGTGGTCGCCGGTGCGGTGTTCGCCGTCCTGGCGTTCCTGCTGCCCCGGCCGGCGGCGTGGCCCCTCGCGGCCTGGCTCGCGGCACAGGTCGCCGTGCTGCGCGCCGCCGACGGGGTGCCCGAGGGGCTGCCCGAGATGTGGCTGGCGGTCGGGACGGCGCTGGCCGGCCTGGCCACCGCGGGCCTGGCCCGGCCGCTGGTCGCCCGGGTCGCACTGCTCACGGCCCTGCCCTGGTGGACCGCCGGGGTCGTCGGCGCGGTCGCCGTCGCGTGGACCGGGGCCGGACCGGGCCGCTGGGTCCCCGTCGCGGCGTCCCTGGCCTCCGCGACCGGCCTGCTGGCCGTGCGCCAACGCCCGACGCTGCGGCGGCTGCTGCGGCCGCCGGGAGCGGTGCCCGTGCTCGCCGGCATCGCGGTGGGGGCCACGGTCGGTGCGGCCCTGCACTCCCCCGGCGCGGTCCCGGTCCCGCTCGCCGGGTACCTGGGCGTGACACTGGCCTCGGCGGCCGCCGCGCTGCTGACCGGTGCCGTGCGCCGGGTGCTGCTGCCGCCGGTCGTCTGGGGCTCCACCACCCTCGTGGTGCTGTGCCTGGTCCAGCTGCTGGCCGACGCGCGGTGGATCGCGCTGGCCTGGCTGTTCGGGGTCACCGCCGCGTTCAGCCTCGGCACCGCCCTGCTGCGCGCGTCGGAGCGGCCGACCGCGGTGCCCACCGCGGTGGCCTGCGGGGGGCTGTCGGCGCTGTGCACCGTGCCACTGGGCGGTCCGCCGGCCCTGCGGACCGCAGCCGTCGCACTGACCGCCCTGTACCTCCTCGCGCTGGTCGCCGGCCTCGGGATGGAGACGCGCACCCGGCGGCCGACCGCGGCCACCGGTGCGGCCTGCGCCGTCGCGTGCGCCGCCCTGCTCGTGGCCATGGACGCGCGCGGCCAGCTGGCCGCACACCTCACGGTCCAGGGGGCGGCCACCACGGCGTGGGCCTGGGCGATGTGGTTCCGGGCCCGCACCGCGACCGTGTCCCGCCCGCTGGTCGCCGTCCCCCAGCCGGCGGTGGCGGACGAGGCCGGCGACGCAGCCGAGGGGTGGAGCACCCGGCTGGCGGACGCCGCCCGCGCCGCGGCCGGCGCCGGTCTCGGGGCCGTCCGCCGGCTCCGGAGGGCCGCGCAGGGGGCGATCGGCGTGCCGCGGACCCCACCCCCGGCCGCGGCTCCGGAGCCGATCGAGGAGCCGACCGAGGCGGCCGCGCCTGCCGCGCCGGCCGTTGCCGCCGAACCGCCGACGTCGGAGGAGCGGATCGCGGCCGCGGAGGCCTCACCGGCGTGGCGGGCCGGTGCGGCGCAGCTGGTGCTGGCCGCCTGGCAGGTCGACGCGCTGACGGGGGTGCGGGTCCTCGAGGCCTACACGCTGCCCCTGGCGGTCGGGCTGCTGCTCGCGGCCGGGCCGCGGGTGGCGACGGAGCGGTCGGCGCCGGTGTGGGGTCCGGCGCTGTGGGTCGCCGCGGCGCCCTCGGTCACCTGGGCGGTGCTGGCGCCCGGGAGCGAGCGCCCGGTGTGGGTGTTCGTCGTGGCGGCCACCGCCATGGCGGTGGGCGCCTGGCGGTCGGTGCGGGCGCCCGTGGTCGCCGGCGCGGCCACCGCCGTCACGCTGGCCCTCGGGTTGCTGGCGGCCGCGCTGCCGCTGCCCGTCGGGGGCGCGCTCGTCGTCGGCGGCGTCCTGGTGGGCGTCGGTGCGTGGCGTGAGCGGCTGCTGCGCCGGCGGCGGCAGGACCCGGACGACGGCGGCGTCCCCGACCCCGCCGACGGCTTCCCCCGCCGCCTGGCCGACATGCGCTGAGGAAGGACCCCGCTGCCCCCCACGCCTCGCGAGCTCGGCGCCGATCCGGCGCTGTACGGCCCTGCTGCAGGCGCCCGCCGCGAGCCTGCGAGCGGTGGGGGGCAGCAGGGTCCTCCTAGACGCGGAAGCCGAGGGCGCGCAGCTGCTCGCGGCCGTCGTCGGTGATCTTGTCGGGGCCCCACGGCGGCATCCAGACCCAGTTGATCCGGATGTCGTCCACGAGACCGGGGCCGGGGCCGCCGGTGAGGGCCTGGCGGGCCTGGTCCTCGATGACGTCGGTCAGCGGGCAGGCCGCCGAGGTCAGCGTCATGTCGATGACCGCGACGTCGTCCACCACGTCGATGCCGTAGACCAGGCCCAGGTCGACGACGTTGACGCCCAGCTCGGGGTCGACGACGTCGCGCATGGCCTCCTCGACGTCCTCGAGCAGCGCGGACTTGAACGGCGGCAGCTCGGCCGACGTCCCGGCGGTCGTGTTCTCGGTCGTCTCGCTCATGCCTTGCCTCCCGTGGCGGTGGGGCCCGCGGACAGCGCCCGTGCGGACGCGTCCTTGAGGGCCATCCAGCTCATCAGCGCGCACTTGATGCGGGCCGGGTACTTCGAGACGCCGGCGAACGCGACGGCGTCCTCGAGCTCGTCCTCGAGCTTCTCGGCGACCGACGCGTCGCCCTTGCTCTGCATCAGGGTCATGAAGTGCTCACCGGTCTCCAGCGCCTCGGGCACGCTCTTCCCGATGACCAGGTCGTACATCGCCGACACCGACGCCTGGCTGATCGAGCAGCCCATCCCCTCGTAGGAGACGTCGGCCAGGGTGTCGCCGTCCAGGTGCACCCGGAGGGTCACCTCGTCCCCGCAGGTGGGGTTGACGTGGTGCACCTCGGCCTCGAACGGCTCGCGCAGACCGCGGCCGTGCGGGTTCCGGTAGTGGTCCAGGATGATCTCCTGGTACATCGACTGCAGTTGCATCAGGCACCGACCTCCGACGGGAGAACGCCGAAGAACTCCTGGGCCTTCCGGATCGCGTCGGCCAGCGCGTCGATGTCGTCGTACCCGGTGTGCACGTAGAACGTCGCGCGGGTGGTGGCCGGGACGCCGTAGCGCCGCACCACCGGCCAGGCGCAGTGGTGGCCCACCCGGACCTCGACGCCGAGGTCGTCGAGGACCTGGCCGACGTCGTGCGGGTGGATGCCCTCGACGGTGAAGGAGATCGCGCCGCCGCGGGCCACGGTGTCGGGCGGGCCGATCACGGTGACGCCTGGGATCTCGGCCAGCTTCGCCAGCGCGTACCCGGTGAGCGCCTCCTCGTGCGCCTGCACCCGGTCCATGCCCAGCGCCTGCAGGTACTCGACGGCCGCGGCCAGCCCGATCACCTGCGCGGTCATCGGCACGCCGGCCTCGAACCGCTGCGGCGGCGGCATGAAGGTGCTGCCCTCCATGCGGACGACCTCGATCATCGAGCCGCCGGTGAGGAACGGCGGGAGGGCGTCGAGCACCTCGTACCGCCCCCACAGGACGCCGACGCCGGTGGGCCCGAGCATCTTGTGGCCGGAGAACACCAGGAAGTCCGCACCGAGCGTGGCGACGTCGACCGGCTGGTGCGGCACCGACTGCGCGCCGTCGACCAGCACCAGCGCGCCCACCTCGCGCGCGCGGGCGACGACGTCCTCCAGCGGGTTGATCGTGCCGAGGATGTTCGACTGCTGGGTGACCGCGACCAGCTTGGTGCGTTCGTTGACCACGGTCGACAGGTCCGAGAGGTCCAGCCGGCCGTCGTCGGTCAGCCCGAGCCAGCGCAGCGTGGCGCCGGTGCGCTCGCACAGCTGCTGCCAGGGCACCAGGTTGGCGTGGTGCTCCATCTCGGTCACGACGATCTCGTCGCCCTGGCCGACGGCGTACCGGCGGAACCCCGGCTCCTTGGCGGTGGCCGCGTTGGACAGCGCGTAGGCGACGAGGTTGATCCCCTCGGTGCTGTTGCGCGTGAAGACGATCTCCTCGGCCGGCGCGCCGATCAACGCACCGATGGTGGCGCGGGCCGCCTCGTAGCGGCCGGTGGCCTCCTCGGCCAGCTGGTGCGCGCCCCGGTGGGGCGCCGCGTTGCAGGTCTCGTAGAAGTCCCGCTCGGCGTCGAGGACGCTGCGCGGCTTCTGCGAGGTGGCCCCGGAGTCGAGGTAGACCAGCCGCTGCCCGTCGCGCACGGTGCGCGACAGGATCGGGAAGTCCGCCCGGATCGCCTCGACGTCCAGCGGCAGGGGCGGCTTGTGCGCCCCGGCAGCGGGACGCGAGGCGGTCTGGGTCATGACTGGAGGACCTCCGCAGCGGCCGACTCGGCGCTGGCCTGCTCGTTCGAGTCCTTGACGTAGGCGGCGTAGCCCTCGTTCTCGAGCTTCTCCGCCAGCTCCGGACCGCCCTCCTCGACGATCCTGCCGTTGACGAAGACGTGCACGAAGTCGGGCTGGATGTAGCGCAGGATCCGCGTGTAGTGGGTGATCAGCAGGACGCCGATCTCGCCCTCGGCGCGGGTGCGGTTGACGCCCTCGGAGACGATCCGCAGCGCGTCGACGTCGAGGCCGGAGTCGGTCTCGTCGAGGACGGCGATGCGCGGCTTGAGCAGGCGCATCTGCAGGATCTCGTGGCGCTTCTTCTCACCGCCGGAGAAGCCCTCGTTGACGTTGCGCTCGGCGAACGCCGGGTCCATCTCCAGGGCCGCCATCTCGGACTTGACGTCCTTGACCCAGGTGCGCAGCTTCGGCGCCTCGCCCTTGACCGCGGTCGCGGCGGTGCGCAGGAAGTTCGACACCGAGACCCCGGGGACCTCCACCGGGTACTGCATGGCGAGGAACAGCCCGGCGCGGGCCCGCTCGTCGACGCTCATCGCGAGGACGTCCTCGCCGTCGAGGGTCACCGTGCCGCCGGTGATCGTGTACTTCGGGTGCCCGGCGATGGAGTAGGCCAGGGTCGACTTGCCCGACCCGTTCGGGCCCATGATCGCGTGGGTCTCGCCCGCGCGGACGGTCAGGTCGACGCCGCGGAGGATCTCCTTGGCGTCGTCGCCCTCGCCCACGGTGACGTGCAGGTCGCGGATCTCCAGCACGCTGCCGTTCTGGGGGGTGGTCACTGCTCGCTCCTCAGTTGCTGGCCGCGGGGACCTCGGCGTCGACGTCGACCAGGACGTCGTCGCCGTCGACCCGGACCGGGTAGACGGACACCGGCTCGGTGGCCGGCAGGTTGGTGGGCTCGCCGGTGCGCAGGTCGAAGCACGACCCGTGCAGCCAGCACTCGATGGTCGGGGCGCCGCCGAACTCCTCGACGTCGCCCTCGCTCAGCGGGACCTCGGCGTGCGAGCAGAGGTCCTCGATGGCGTAGACCTCGCCCTCGAAGCGGACGACCGCGACGTCGACGTCCGCGAGCTCGACCCGGAGCGAGCCGTTGTCGGGGACCTCGCTCAGGCCGCAGACGCGCTCGAACGACATGCTCAGGCCTCCACCGGCTGCTCGTCGAGGCTGGGCAGCGCGCCCAGGCGGGCCTCGACGGAGCCCATGAGGCGGTCCTGCAGCTCGGGCAGCCCGATGTGCTGGACGACGTCGGCGAAGAAGCCGCGGACGACCAGGCGGCGGGCGGTCTCGGCGTCGATGCCGCGCGAGCAGAGGTAGAACAGCTGCTCGTCGTCGAACCGGCCGGTGGCGCTGGCGTGGCCGGCGCCGACGATCTCGCCGGTCTCGATCTCCAGGTTGGGCACCGAGTCGGCGCGGGCGCCGTCGGTGAGCACCAGGTTGCGGTTGAGCTCGTAGGTGTCGGTGCCGGTCGCCGCCGGGCGGATCCGGACGTCGCCGACCCACACGGTGCGCGCCTTCTCGCCCTGCAGCGCGCCCTTGTAGAGCACGTTGCTGGTGCAGTTGGGCACCGCGTGGTCGACCCACAGCCGGTGCTCCTGGTGCTGGGTCTCGTCGGCGAAGTACACGCCGAACAGCTCCGCCGTCCCGCCGGGGCCGGCGTACTGCACGTTGCTGACCAGCCGGACCAGGTCACCGCCGAGGGTGACCACCACCTGCTTGACCGTGGCGTCGCGGCCCACGACGGTGTCGAACTGGCCGCCGTGCACCGCGCCCGGCGCCCACTCCTGCACGGAGACGAGCGTGACCTGCGCGCCGTCCCCGGCGAGGACGGCGACGCCGCCGGAGTACCGCGCCAGGCCGTCGTGGTCGAGGACGACGGTCACCTCGGCGAACGCGCCCACCTCGACGACCAGCTGGCCCCACACGACCTCGTCCGACCCGGTGCCGGACAGCCGCAGGGTGACCGGGCGGTCCGGCTGCGCCTCGGCCGGCACGCGGACGACGGCCGCGCCGCCGCTGCGCTGGCGGGTGAGCGCGGCCAGCCGGTCGACCGGCTCGGGCAGCCCCTTGAGCAGCGGGTCGTCGGCCGGGACGCTGGTCAGCTCGACGCCCTCGGGGAGGTCGGTCTCCCACTGCAGGTGCGCGTCGGAGGGCGCGCCCTGCAGCAGCGGACGGATGCGGCGCATCGGGGTGAAGCGCCACTCCTCCTCGCGGCCGGTCGGCTCGCCGAAGGCCTCGGGGTCGGTCGAGGTGAAGCGCTCGGCCGGCGACCCGGTCGGGGCCGGACCCCCGTGCGAGTGCGCGCCGGGGGTGGCGCCGCCCGCCGTGGCGGTCGCCGACGCCGGGGTGGTCGGCGGCCCGGCCTGCGCACCCACGCCGGGCGCGAACAGCTCGCCGGCGAGGGTGGCCGGCGCGACCGCGACGTCCTCGGGAGTGGTGCTGGGGGTGTTCTGGTCCGGCATCAGCCGACGGCACCTTCCATCTGCAGCTCGATCAGGCGGTTCAGCTCGAGGGCGTACTCCATCGGCAGCTCCCGGGCGATCGGCTCGACGAAGCCGCGCACCACCATCGCCATGGCCTCGTCCTCGGACAGGCCGCGGCTCATCAGGTAGAAGAGCTGGTCGTCGCTGACGCGGGAGACGGTCGCCTCGTGCCCCATCGCGACGTCGTCCTCTCGGACGTCGACGTAGGGGTAGGTGTCCGACCGGCTGATCGTGTCGACCAGCAGCGCGTCGCACTTCACCGTCGACTTCGACCCGTAAGCGCCCTCGTCGATCTGGACCAGGCCGCGGTAGGAGGTCCGGCCGCCGCCGCGGGCCACCGACTTCGACACGATGGTCGAGGAGGTGTTCGGCGCCGCGTGCACCATCTTGGCGCCGGCGTCCTGGTGCTGGCCCTCACCGGCGAAGGCGATGGAGAGCACCTCGCCCTTGGCGTGCTCCCCGGTCATCCAGACCGCCGGGTACTTCATGGTGACCTTGGAGCCCAGGTTGCCGTCGACCCACTCCATGGTCGCGCCCTCGTGGGCGATCGCCCGCTTGGTGACCAGGTTGTAGACGTTGTTCGACCAGTTCTGGATGGTCGTGTACCGGCAGCGGGCGTTCTTCTTGACGATGATCTCGACGACCGCGGAGTGCAGCGAGTCCGACTTGTAGATCGGCGCGGTGCAGCCCTCGACGTAGTGCACGTAGGCGCCCTCGTCGACGATGATCAGCGTCCGCTCGAACTGGCCCATGTTCTCGGTGTTGATCCGGAAGTAGGCCTGCAGCGGGATCTCGACGTGCACGCCCTTCGGCACGTAGATGAAGGAGCCACCGGACCACACCGCGGTGTTCAGCGCGGCGAACTTGTTGTCCCCGGACGGGATCACCGAGCCGAAGTACTCCCGAAAGATGTCCTCGTGCTCCTTGAGGGCCGTGTCGGTGTCCAGGAAGACGACGCCCTGGTCCTCCAGCTCCTTCTGGATCTGGTGGTAGACGACCTCGGACTCGTACTGCGCGGCGACGCCCGCGACCAGCCGCTGCTTCTCGGCCTCCGGGATGCCCAGCCGGTCGTAGGTGTTCTTGATGTCGTCGGGCAGGTCCTCCCACGAGGCGGCCTGGGCCTCGGTGGAGCGGACGAAGTACTTGATGTTCTGGAAGTCGATGCCGGACAGGTCCGAGCCCCAGTCGGGCATCGGCTTCCGGTCGAAGAGCTTGAGGGCCTTGAGCCGCCGCTCGAGCATCCACTCGGGCTCGTTCTTGCGGGCCGAGATGTCCCGGACGACGTCCTCGCCCAGACCACGCTTGGCCGATGCTCCGGCGACGTCGGCGTCAGCCCAGCCGTACTGGTAGCGGCCGAGCTGGTCGATCTGCTCGTCCTGCGTCAGCGGCGTGCTGGTCACCGGCTGCTGGGTGCTGGTCATGCGGGCGTCCTCTCCCGGTTCTTCGTGGGGGTGGTGCTGGTGGACGGTGCGGTGCGCGGGCCTGGCCGCGCCGCTCGCTCACCTGGTACAGGGTGCGCGGGGGTCGATCTGTTCCCCCCGCGGGTGTGAGCAACGACCGGTCCGTCCCCGCCCCGGAACGGTCCGGGGATGTGGGTGGTGCAGACGCCGTCGCCGTGGGCGATCGTGGCCAGCCGCTGCACGTGGGTACCCACCAGCCGGCCGATCACCGCGGTCTCGGCCTCGCACAGCTGCGGGAACTCCGCCGCCACGTGCGCCACCGGGCAGTGGTGCTGGCAGAGCTGCCCGCCGCTGGAGATCGCCGAGGCCGAGGCAGCGTAGCCCTCGGCCGTCAGGGCCGCGGCGAGCACCTGGGCCCGGTCGACGGTGCCGGTGCCGGCCGCCTGCTCCACGGCCGTGGAGCAGCGCCGCTCGAGGCCGGCCAGCTGCGCCTCGGCCACGGCGCGGACCGCGTCCGGCCCGGCGGAGTCGGCGACGAACCGCAGCGCGGTCAGCGCCAGGTCGTCGTAGGCGTGCGGGAAGGCCTGGCGGCCGACGTCGGTGAGGTGGAACAGCCGCGCCGGCCGGCCGCGGCCCCGGGGGGTGCCGGGCGACCGGCGCTCCTCGACCCGGCCGGCGGCGACCAGGGCGTCGAGGTGCCGGCGGACGGCGGTCGACGAGACCCCGAGCCGGCCGGCGAGCTCGGTGGCCGTCTGCGGGCCGTGCTCGAGCAGCAGGGCGGTGACGCGGTGCCGCGTGCGGCCGTCGTCCGCGGTGGCCGACGACCGGACGGCGGGCGTCCCACCCCCGGCGACCTGCGTGCTCCGGCTTTCCACAACACAAGTGTTGCCTATTTCGGCGCGCTCGCAACCAAGGCTGGCCTTACCTCCCGACGAGGCCCACGGTGGAGCAGGCGATCCCCGCCGGCCGGTGTGGCGAAGGCCACTCCGCCCGGTCCACCGGCCCCCTCGCGCCGCCGTGCGCGCCGGGGGCCCGCTGCCCGACCGCCTAGCATCGGAGCGTGCCGGTCTCCCCTGCCGTCGTGTCCCGCTTCGCCCTGGCCAACGTCGTCGCCAACGGCGCCATCGTCGTCACCGGCGGCGCCGTCCGGCTGACCGGCTCGGGACTCGGCTGCCCCACCTGGCCGCGGTGCACCGACGACAGCTTCGTCGCCACCCCGGAGCTCGCCGGCCACGGCGTCATCGAGTTCGGCAACCGGCTGCTCACCTTCGTCCTCGCCGCGGTGGCCATCGCCACGGTCGTGGCGGTGTTCCGCTCCACCCGGCGCGACCTGCGGACCCTGGCCGTCGTCGCCTTCCTCGGCATCCCCGCGCAGGCGCTGCTCGGCGGCGTCACCGTGCTCACCGGCCTCAACCCGTGGACGGTGGCGGCGCACTTCCTGGTGTCCTCGGCGCTGGTCGCGGTCACGACCGTCCTCTGGCTGCGGTCCCGCGAACCGGGCGTCGGCCAGCTGCTGGTCCGCCGTCCGTTCGCGCTGCTGGTCACCGGGATCGCCGCGGCCACCGCCGCCGTCCTCGTGCTCGGCACCGTGGTCACCGGCAGCGGGCCGCACAGCGGGGACCCGGAGGCCGGCCGCACCGGCTTCGACCCCGAGCTGGTCAGCCAGTTGCACGCCGACTCGGTGTTCCTGCTCCTCGGGCTGACGGTCGCCCTGCTCGTCGCCCTGCACGCGACCGACTCCCCCGGCCGCGTCCGCCGGGCCGCCCGTGACCTGCTGGTCGCCCAGGTCGCGCAGGGCGTCGTCGGCTACGTGCAGTACTTCACCGATCTGCCGGTCGCGCTCGTGCTGCTGCACATGCTGGGCGCGGTGGTCATCACCGCGTTCACCGCCCGACTGGTGTGGTCGGTGCGCGGTCCGGCGTCCGAGCTGCCGCTGGACGCGCCCTCGGTCCCGGCCCCCGCCACCCGCTGACGCCGCCGTCCGGCACCGCCGGACCCGAGTGGCGAGCGGCCGTGGTCAAGCGGGTCCGGACAGGACGGCTGCTCGCCACTCGGTCCGGAGCTCTGACCGGTTCAGTGGTGCCAGAGCAGGACGACGAGGAGCGACCCGTCGACGCACTCCCACCTGCCGGCCGTCACCGATCCCTCTCGCCGCGGGTCCGGCGCCTCCGTCGTGAGCGACGTGCGGGCGTCCGCCCAGGCCGGCCATGCGTCGTCCTCGTCGTGCCAGACGAGCTGCCCGCCCGGGTGGTAGGTCACGACGGGACAGCCGGACTCGACCAGCGCGGCGACCTCGCGGCGCTCCATCCGCGTCGTCCGACGGGAGTACGACCTCGTGTCCGGACCGACCAGCCGCCCCATGCCGAGGGCGTCGAACTCCCCGTTCGACAGCTCACGGCGCACGCCCGGCACCGTAGCGGCCGGTGGCCCCGTCCCGGGTCCCGCCCTGAGCCTGCGAAGGGTGGGGAGAACGGGGTCCCGCCTCGGCTCCTGGCCCCGTCCAGGGGCCCGCCCTGAGCGTGCGAAGGGTGGGGAGGACGGGGTCCCGCCTCGGCTCCTGGCCCCGTCCAGGGGCCCGCCCTGAGCGTGCGAAGGGTGGGGAGGACGGGGTCCCGCCTCGGCTCCTGGCCCCGTCCAGGGGCCCGCCCTGAGCGTGCGAAGGGTGGGGAGGACGGGGTCCTTTCTCAGACCAGGACGTCGACGATGATCGCGACCGACAGCAGCGTCATGTACGTGATCGAGATGTGGAACAGCTGCATCGGCCGGGTCTCCGCGCCCGAGCGGATCCGGCGCAGCAGCCGGTGCGCCTCCACGGCGAACCACAGGCCCAGCCCCGCGGCGGCGGCGGTGTAGCCCCAGCCGATCCCGAACCCGTCGGCCACCGGCCAGAGCAGCAGCGAGACGGCGACGGTCAGCCAGGTCCAGACGACGGTCTGCCGGCCGACCGACAGGGGGGTGGCCACGACCGGCAGCATCGGGACGTCGGCCCGCGCGTAGTCGGCGCGGAACCGCATCGCCAGAGCCCAGAAGTGCGGCAGCTGCCAGCAGAAGACGACGCCGAAGAAGACCACCGCGGGCCAGGCCAGCGAGCCGGTGACCGCGGCCCAGCCGATCAGCACCGGCGCCGCCCCGGGCACCCCGCCGAACAGGGTCGAGTGCCGGGTGTGCCGCTTGAGCACCATCGTGTAGAGGACCGCGTAGTAGGCGATCGCGCCCAGCGCGAGGGCGGCGGCCAGCAGCGTCGTCGTGACCGCCAGCAGGACCACCGAGACCACGGTGAGGACCACGCCGAAGACCAGGGCCCCCCGCGGGCTGACCTCGCCCATCGGCAGCGGCCGGCGCTCGGTGCGGTGCATCAGCCGGTCGATGTCGCGGTCGTACCAGCAGTTGAAGACGTTCGCGGCCCCCGCGGCCAGCGTGCCGCCGACCATCGTCGCCAGCAGCAGCCGCCACGACGGCCAGCCGCCGGAGGCCAGCATCATCGCCGGCAGCGTGGTCACCAGCAGCAGCTCGATGATCCGCGGCTTGGTCAGCGCGACGTAGTTGCGGATGCTCGCGGAGGTGCGGCGGGCCTGCTGGGCGGCCGGGCGCTCGGACAGCGCGGTCACCGCGAGCTCGCCGGCTCGCAGGTGCGCGGGCAGGGCACCACCGGGCACCTGGACAGCACGGGGTCCCTTCCGACCGGGGACAGCAGAACGGGGTCCACTGTAGCCCGGGGCCGCCCCGCGGCCCGGCGGGCATGACCAGGGTCTCGTCCCGTGCGCGGCCGACTAGGGTCGGTCACGTTGGTGCTGCGCATGCAGCGGGTAGGGCCGACGTCGACGACGACGGTGCGTCCAGGTTCCGCGCGCCGGAGCGCGGACCACGCAGGCCGGTCGCTGGAGCTCCGCACCGTCGTCCGCCCGGGAGCCGTGGTCACCGGCCACCCCGGGCGGTCCCGCACAGGCCGACCCGAGGAGCACTCCCGATGGGAACCCAGAGCACCGCGTCCGAGGCCCCGGCCGAGGCCGCGACCGACGCCCCGACCGGCGACCCGCGCCAGCCCCGGCCGACCCTGCCGGAGGGCTTCGGGGACCTCGACCGCCGCGCGATCGACACCGTGCGCGTCCTGGCGATGGACGCCGTCCAGAAGGTCGGCAACGGCCACCCGGGGACGGCGATGAGCATGGCGCCCACCGCCTACCTGCTGTTCCACAAGTGGCTGCGGCACGACCCCAGCGACCCGAACTGGGTGGCCCGCGACCGGTTCGTGCTGTCGATGGGGCACTCGAGCCTGACCCTCTACATCCAGCTCTTCCTGTCCGGCTACGGCCTCGAGGTCGAGGACCTACAGGCGCTGCGCACCTGGGGTTCGAAGACCCCGGGCCACCCGGAGGTCAACCACACCCCCGGCGTGGAGACGACGACCGGCCCGCTGGGCCAGGGCGTGGGCAACGCGGTCGGCATGGCGATGGCCGCCCGCCGCGAGCGCGGGATGCTCGACCCCGACGCCCCCGAGGGCGAGAGCGTCTTCGACCACACCATCTGGGTGTTCGCCTCCGACGGCGACCTGGAGGAGGGCGTGAGTGGCGAGGCGTCGTCGCTGGCCGGCACCCAGCAGCTGGGCAACCTGGTGCTCGTCTACGACGACAACCGCATCTCCATCGAGGACGACACGAACGTCGCCTTCACCGAGGACGTCGGCAAGCGCTACGAGGCCTACGGCTGGCACGTGCAGCACGTGGACGACGGGGAGGACCTCGCCGCCGTCGACGCCGCGTTCGCCGCCGCCAAGGCCGAGACCTCCCGGCCCTCGATCGTCGTGCTCCGGACGATCATCGCCTGGCCGGCCCCCAACAAGCAGAACACCGGCGCCGCGCACGGCTCGGCGCTGGGCGAGGACGAGGTCCGGGCGACCAAGGAGGTGCTCGGCTTCGACCCGGAGCAGACCTTCGAGGTCGCCCCCGAGGTCCTCGAGCACGCCCGCGGCGTGGTCGAGCGAGGCCGGCAGGAGCACGCGGAGTGGCAGCAGCGCTTCGACGCCTGGGCGTCGGCCGACCCGGACGGCGCGGCGCTGCTGGAGCGCATGTCCACCCGCACCCTCCCCGACGGCTGGGCCGACCGACTGCCCAGCTGGGATGCCGACCCGAAGGGCGTGGCCACCCGCAAGGCCTCCGGCGAGGTGCTCGCCGCCCTCTACCCGGCGTTGCCGGAACTGTGGGGCGGCTCGGCCGACCTGGCCGAGAGCAACAACACCGCGGTCAAGGGCGAACCGTCGTTCCTGCCCGCCGACCGCCAGACGAAGATGTGGTCCGGTGGCCCGTACGGCCGCACGCTGCACTTCGGCGTCCGGGAGCACGCGATGGGCGCGATCATGAACGGCATCGCGCTGCACGGCGGCACCCGCGTCTACGGCGGCACGTTCCTCACCTTCTCCGACTACATGCGCGGGGCCGTGCGGCTGGCCGCGCTCATGCAGCTGCCCGTCACCTACGTGTGGACGCACGACTCGATCGGCCTCGGGGAGGACGGCCCCACCCACCAGCCGATCGAGCACTTCGCTGCGCTGCGGGCCATGCCGGGGCTGGACGTCGTCCGTCCGGCGGACGCCAACGAGGTCGCCGTCGCGTGGCGGACGATCCTCGAGAACAACGACCGGCCGGCCGGTCTGCTGCTGTCCCGGCAGAACCTGCCGGTGTTCGACCGGGCGGAGTTCGCCTCGGCCGAGGGCGCCGCGCGCGGCGCCTACGTCCTGGCCGACGCCTCGAACGGGCAGCCGGAGGTGATCCTGCTGGGCACCGGCTCCGAGGTGCAGATCGCCGTCGCCGCCCGGGAGCGGCTGGAGGCCGACGGCGTCCCGACCCGGGTCGTCTCCGTGCCGTGCGTCGAGTGGTTCGCCGACCAGGACCGGGCGTACAAGGACGAGGTGCTCCCGCCCACCGTCCGCGCCCGGGTCAGCGTCGAGGCCGGCGTGCCCATGGGCTGGCGGGAGTTCGTCGGCGACGCCGGCCGGATCGTGGGCCTCACGCACTACGGCGCCAGCGCCGCCTACTCGGTCCTGTACGAGGAGTTCGGCCTGACCGACGAGGCCGTCGTCGCCGCCGCCCGCGAGTCGCTCGAGGCCGCCCGCTCCGGCGCTGCCGTCCCCGCGGGCCCGGTCGCGGCCACCGGCGGCCTGCCCCACCCCACCGGGGACCGCTGAAGGTAGAAGGACCCCCCTTGCTCCCCACCACTCGCAGGCTCGCGGCGGGTCCCTGCAAGGGGGCCGAGCCCACACGTCCGGAAGGAACCTGACATGGCACAGAACGAGAAGCTGGCCGAGTTGTCGTCGGCGGGGGTCGCCATCTGGCTCGACGACCTCTCGCGCGACCGCATCCGCAGCGGCAACCTGCAGTCGCTGGTCGACGAGCACGGCGTCGTCGGCGTCACCACCAACCCGACCATCTTCGCCGCGGCGATCAGCGGGTCGGAGTCCTACGACGACCAGCTGCACGCCCTCGCGGTCCGGGACGTGTCGGTCGAGGAGGCGCTGCGCACCATCACCGCCGCCGACGTCCGGGACGCCTGCGACCTGCTCGCCCCGGTCGCCCAGCGGCAGCCCGGCGACGGCCGGGTCTCCCTGGAGGTCGCGCCCGGTCTCGCGCACGACACCGACGCCACGGCCGCCGAGGCCGCGCACCTGTGGTGGCTGGTCGACCGGCCCAACCTGTTCATCAAGATCCCGGCGACGGAGGCCGGCCTGCCGGCCATCACGACGTCCATCGCCCGCGGCATCAGTGTCAACGTCACCCTCATCTTCAGCCTCGAGCGCTACCGCGCGGTGATGGACGCCTACCTCAGCGGGCTGGAGCAGCGGCTGGCCGACGACCCGGCGGCCGACCTGTCCGGCATCGCCTCGGTGGCGTCGTTCTTCGTCTCCCGCGTGGACTCCGAGATCGACAAGCGGCTGGAGAAGGCCGGCGCCGACACCGCCCTCAAGGGCAAGGCCGCCCTGGCCAACGCCCAGCTGGCCTACCAGGCCTACGAGGAGGTGTTCTCCTCCGACCGCTGGAAGGCGCTGGAGGCCAAGGGCGCCCGCCCGCAGCGCCCGCTGTGGGCCTCGACCGGGGTCAAGAACCCCGACTACCCCGACACCCTCTACGTCAGCGAGCTCATCGCCCCCGGCACGGTCAACACCATGCCGGAGAAGACGCTCATGGCCTACGCCGACCACGGCAGCCCGGGCACCCTGGTGCAGAAGACCTACGACGAGGCCGCCTCGGTGATGCGGGCCATCGCCGACGCCGGCGTGGACCTCGACGACGTCTTCCGCGTCCTCGAGGAGGAGGGCGTGCAGAAGTTCGTCGACTCGTGGGACGAGCTGACCGACTCGGTGCGCAGCGAGCTGCAGGACAAGAAGTGACCGAGGGCCGGTGACGCTGCGCTTCGCCTGCGCGGGCCTGGACGTCCCACCGGCCGTCCGGGCCCAGGTCGCCGAGGACGACGTCGCCGCCCGCCTGGTGGCCGAGGACCCCACGCTGTGGGACCCGGACGCCGCCGACGGCACGGCGGCCCGGCTCGGCTGGCTCGACCTCCCGGCGACGTCGGGGGAGCTGGTGCCCCGGCTGACCGCGCTGCGCGCCGACCTGCAGGCCGAGGGCCTGGACCGGGTGGTGCTGTGCGGTTCGGGCGGCGCCGCACTGGCGGCGGCGGTGGCCTGCCGGGCGGCCGGCGTGCCGCTGGTCGTGCTGGACGGGACCGACCCGGGCCAGGTGGCGGCGGCCGCCGCCGAGCTGGAGCGCACCGTCGTCGTGGTGACCCCGTCCTCCGGCGACGACGGGACGACCGACGCGCACCGCCGCGCGCTGGTCACCGCGTTCGCCGCCGCCGGCCTCGACGAGGCGCGGATCGGCGCCCGCTTCGTGGTCGTCGCGGGCCCGGGCTCGCCGCTGGCCGACACCGCCGCCGCGATGGGCGCCCGCGCGGTCGTCCTGGCCGACGACCCGCAGGTCGGCGGCCGGTTCGGCGCCCTCTCGGCCTCGGCCCTGGTGCCCGCGGCACTGGCCGGTGCCGACGTCGCGGCACTGCTGGACGAGGCGGCGGAGCTGGCCGAGGAGCTGGGCAAGCCGGACAACGCCGCGCTGGAGCTCGGCGTCGCCCTGGGGGCCGGTTTCCGCACCGGCCGGGACAAGGTCGCCCTGGTCGACGGCGACGCCGCGCCGGCCGGCCTGGGGAGCTGGGTCGAGCAGCTGGTCGCCGGGTCCACCGGGTCCGGGGGCCGCGGCCTGCTCCCGGTCGTCCTGGAGTCGGTCGACGCGCCGGGGGCCGCCGGCGCCGACCGGCTGCTGGCCGTCCTCGGCGGGGAGCCGGTGCCGCCGGGCCCGTCGGTCGGGGTCACCGGCCCGCTGGGCGCGCAGTTCCTCGGCTGGGAGTACGCGACCGCGGTCGCCGGCCGGCTGCTCGGGATCGACCCGTTCGAGCCGCGAGACGTCGACGACGACGTCCGCGCCCTGCTGGAGGCGGGGCCGGTGGAGGAGCGCCCGGCCGCGACCATCGGCGCGGTGCAGCTGGCGGGGTCAGGCGGGGTGCTCGACGACGTGGACCTCTCCCAGCACGACGGCGTCGCGCTGGCCCTGGCCGCGCTGCTGGCCGCCGTCCCGCCGCGGGGCTCGCTGACGGTCACCGCCTACCTGGACCCGGTGCGCGACGCCGGCGCGGCCCGGCTGCGGGCCGCGCTCGCGGCGCACGGCTCGCTCGCGGTCACCTTCGGGTGGGGGCCGCAGGTGCGCCGGACCACCGCCCCGTACCACCGGGGTGGCCCGCAGACCGGCGTGTACCTGCAGCTCACCGGGGACGTCGCCGAGGACCTCCCGGTGCCCGACCGGCCCTGGTCCTTCGGCGCGCTGCAGGCGGCGCAGGCGGCCTCGGACCGGCAGGCCGCCGCCGCCCGGGGGCGCCCGCTGCTCCACCTGCACCTGACCGACCGCGCCGCCGGCGTCGACCAGTTGCTCGACGCGCTCAGCTGAGCCGTGTCCAGCAGGATCGACAGTCGAGACGTGTTCTGCGACCCACCCCGCCGTCCGGTCCACCGCCGCGCCGGACGCCGGGTCCCCGCCGACCTCGAGGACGGACGATGATCACCAACCCGCTGCGCGACCCGCGGGACCGGCGGCTGCCTCGGGTCCCGGAGCCCTGCGCCCTGGTCGTCTTCGGCATCACCGGCGACCTGGCCCGCAAGAAGCTGCTGCCCGCGGTCTACGACCTGGCCAACCGTGGCCTGCTCCCGACCAACTTCGCCCTGCTCGGGTTCGCCCGCCGGGACTGGGGCGACACCGACTTCGCCGAGCTGGCCCGCGACGCCGCCCGCAAGGCCGCCCGGACGCCGTGGCGCGAGGAGGTCTGGGAGCGGCTGGCCGGCAGTGTCCGGTTCGTCCAGGGCTCCTTCGACGACGACAACGCGTTCGACGAGCTGGCCGCCACGCTCGGCGAGCTGGAGGGGTCCCACGGCATCGGCGGCAACGCCGCGTTCTACCTCTCGATCCCGCCGGCGATGTTCCCGGTGGTGCTCAAGCAGATGCAGCGCACGGGCATGGCCGAGAGCACCCCCGACCGCTGGCGCCGGGTGGTCGTGGAGAAGCCCTTCGGCAACGACCTGGCCTCCAGCCGGGAGCTCAACGCGCTGGTGGACTCGGTGTTCAGCGCCGAGGACGTCTTCCGCATCGACCACTACCTGGGCAAGGAGACCGTCCAGAACCTGATGGCGCTGCGGTTCGCCAACACCCTGTTCGAGCCGATCTGGAACGGTCACAACGTCGACTCCGTGCAGATCACGATGGCCGAGGACGTCGGCATCGGCGGCCGGGCCGGGTTCTACGAGGAGACCGGAGCCGCCCGCGACGTCCTGCAGAACCACCTGCTACAGCTGCTGGCGCTGACCGCGATGGAGGAGCCGGTCGAGTTCTCCGCCGAGGAGATCCGCACCGAGAAGCTCAAGGTGCTGCGGGCCATCTCGCTGCCGGAGGACCTGTCCACCTTCGCCGTCCGGGGCCAGTACGAGCAGGGTTGGCTGGCCGGCCAGCGGGCCAGCGGCTACCGGCAGGAGGACGGCGTGGACCCCGGGTCGACGACCGAGACCTACGCCGCCGTCCGGCTGGGCGTGGAGACCCGCCGGTGGGCCGGCGTGCCGTTCTACCTGCGGACCGGCAAGCGGCTGCCGCGGCGGGTCACCGAGATCGCGCTGGTCTTCAAGCGGGCGCCGCACCTGCCCTTCGCCGACACCGACACCGAGGAGCTCGGCAACAACCAGCTGGTGGTGCGGGTGCAGCCGGACGAGGGGGTCACCCTCAAGTTCGGATCGAAGGTGCCCGGCAGCGTCATGGAGGTCCGCGACGTGTCGATGGACTTCCTCTACGGCGAGCAGTTCACCGAGGCCAGCCCCGAGGCCTACGAGCGGCTGCTGCTGGACGTGCTGCTCGGCGACGCCACCCTCTTCCCCCGCAACGCCGAGGTCGAGGCCTCGTGGTCGGTCATCGACCCGCTGGAGGAGTTCTGGGCCGGCACCACGCCGCACCCATACCGGGCCGGCGAGTGGGGCCCGCGGGCCGCCGACGAGATGCTGGCCGCCGAGGGACGCCGGTGGCGGCGACCGTGAACCCACCCCACGAGGACGCTCCGCTCCGCTCCCCGTCCCCGCGGGGACCCCGGCGGAGCTGCGTCCCCGCTACAGCCACCCGACGGGAGGAGACCCCATGACGACCCTGTGGGACACCACGGGATCCGCCGTGGTCAAGGAGCTGGCCGCCCAGCGGCGCACCGGCGGCGCGGTCCTGTCCGGGGTGGCGCTGACCCTGGTGGTCGTCGCCGACGAGGGGCGGGTGACCGAGGCCGAGGAGGCCGCCACCGCCGCCGCCGAGCAGCACCCCTGCCGGCTGCTCATCGTCGTCCGCCGGCAGATCGAGGCCCCCAGCCCGCGGCTGGACGCCGAGGTGCTCATCGGCGGCCGGCTCGGCCCCGGCGAGGCCGTCGTCATGCGGATGTACGGGCGGCTCGCGCTGCACGCGGAGTCGGTGGTGCTGCCGCTGCTGGCCGCCGACGCCCCGGTGGTCACCTGGTGGCACGGCACCCCGCCGGAGGGGCTGAGCACCGACGCGCTGGCGGTCATCGCCGACCGGCGGATCACCGACAGCTCGCTCGCCGACGACCAGCTGGCGGCGCTGCGCACCCGCGCCACCGATTACGCCCCCGGGGACACCGACCTCGCCTGGACCCGCAGCACGCCGTGGCGGGCGACCCTCACCTCGACGCTGGACTCGGTCTCGGGCCGCCGCGGGGACGCCGTCCGCGTGCGCGGCGGGCAGGTGGAGGGCGACCGGAACCACGCCACCGCCCTGCTGATGGCCGGATGGCTCAGCGCCCGCTGCGACACCACCATCCCCGTGGTGGAGGGCGAGCGGCGGCCCGGGCCCAGCGGCGTCTCCTCCGTCGTCCTGCAGCTGGACCAGGACGAGGAGGTGCGGGTCACCGCCGACCGCCGGGGCGGGGCGGTGATCGCCCAGCCCTACCGGCCCGAGGCGATGGTGGCCCTGCCGGACCGGCAGCTCGGCGACCTGGTCGGCGAGGAGCTGCGCCGGCTGGACCCCGACGAGCCCTTCGCCGAGGCGCTGGAGGCGACGACCGGCGTGACCGGCCTGGCCGCCCGGTCACCCGACCGCTCGCACGTCTGGTTCGACCCCGCGGCGGCCAGCGGTGGCGCGGGCGATCCGCTGCCCACGGTGCCCGCCGACTCCGAGGGCGCCGAGGAGGTCGCCGAGCACGGCGAGCACAACCGCGAGGAGGTGCGCCCGTGAGCCTCCCCCCGGGAGACCGCGTCGCCGGGGGGCTGGCGGAGGAGGGCGGTCGGGTCCCCGACGTGGTCATCGAGCCCGACGCCGACCGGCTCACCCGGGCGGTCGCGTCCGCGCTGGTCGCGCGGCTGGCGGCGGCGCAGGCCGTGCACGGGACGGCGACGGTCGTGCTCACCGGCGGCGGCATCGGCACCGCGGTGCTGGAGCGGGTGGCGGCGCTCGCCGCCGAGCCGGAGCGGGAGCGGGTCGACTGGACCGCGGTGGACGTCTGGTGGGGCGACGAGCGCTGGCTGCCCGCGGGGGACGCCGAGCGCAACGAGACCGGCGCCCGGCAGGCGCTGCTGGACGCGGTCGACGTCCCCGCCGCACGGGTGCACGCCATGCCCGCCGCGGACGCCGGGTTCGCCGAGCCCGAGGACGCCGCCGAGTGGTACGCCGGGCAACTGGCCGCCGCGGCGCCGGAGGGCGCACCACTGCCCCGCATCGACGTGCTGCTGCTGGGCATGGGCCCGGAGGGTCACGTGGCGTCGATCTTCCCGGACTCGCCGGCCGCGACCGACGAGCGGCTCGTGGTCGCCGTGCGCGACTGCCCCAAGCCGCCCCCCACCCGCATCAGCCTCGGCTTCGGCGCGATCAACGCCGCCGAGGAGATCTGGCTGCTGGTGGCCGGCGAGGGCAAGGCGCCGGCCGTGGCCCGCGCGCTGCGTGAGCGACCCGGGCCGGACGCGCTGCCCGCGGCGGGCGTGCACGGCCGCCGGGCGACCCGCTGGCTGTTGGACGCGGCCGCGGCGAGCGGGCTGGACGCCCCGGCCTGAGGGGTGGGGGCGCGGGTCCGCGGTCCGCGGGGCGGTGCACCGCGGCCCGGGGACCCTGGCCCGCGGAGCTCCGGCGGAGCACACTGCCGGACGCGACCGCGGCAAGCAGACCGCCGGCGGGCTTCCAGACGGCGGCGGCACAGCGACCGCACGCCGTCCCCACGCACTCCGGAGATCGCGATGACGCCCCTCTCACGAACCCGGTCCACGCAGCCCGAGGAGGCCGTCCGGCGGGCGGTCGCACCCCGGACCCCGCGCCGGCACGCCGGCTGCTACTGGGACCACGAGCAGGCAGCCTGGGTGGCCTTCACGCTCGTGCCGGTGCCCCGTCCGGCCCGGGACTGAGCGCAGCCCCCGGGCCCCGCCGCGAGCGCGCGGCGGGGGTGGGGGGCTCTCTCAGGCGCCCCGGCGGGACCGGAGCTTGGCGAGGGCCTCCTCGAGGAGGGCGTCGCCGTCGGCGTCGCTGCGCCGCTCGCGCACGTACGCCAGGTGGGTCTTGTACGGCTCGGTCCGGGGCGCCGGCGGCGGAGCCGTCTGGTCCTGCCCGGCGGGCAGCCCGCACCGGGGGCAGTCCCAGAACTCGGGGACCTCGGCGTCGGAGGCGAAGGCCACCCGCGTCTCGTGCCCCTGCGTGCACCAGTAGCCGATGCGCCGGCGCGGTGCGGTCTCGCCGCGCTCGGCCTCACCCATCGGCCCTGCGCCGACCCGCGTACCCCGGATCGCGTTCCCACCAGCCACGAGCGCCCCCTGTGCGTTGCCAGGTGATCGCGACCCGGGACGGGCCGCCCGGGCAGTCTAGGGCCTGGACAACGCGATCCTGGTCACGATTTGCACGCGGAACCCGTCCGGGGACGTCGGGGGCCGCGCTCAGACCTTGAGCAGGATGCCCAGGCCGACGACGCAGATGGCCCAGATGAGGGCGGTGAAGATTGTCAGGCGGTTGAGGTTCTTCTCGACCACGGACGAGCCGGCCAGCTGCGAGGACACCGCGCCGCCGAACATCGAGGACAGGCCCCCACCCTTGCCACGGTGCAGCAGGATCAGCACCACGAGGAGCGCGCTGGTGAGCACCAGCAGCACGTTGAGGACGAGCTCGATCATGCGTCGAGGGTAACCGACCGGTCGCGGGACCCGGCCGACGCGGCCAGGGGTGTCAGCGGACGCCGGCGGTGGCCAGGTCGTAGGACGTGTACGCCGACATCACCACGCCGTTGCGCAGCCGCTGACCGGCCAGCAGCTGGGCTCGGGTCTCCGTGAGGGGCACGTAGGCGCCCGCGGCGGTGGCGGCGGTGGCGACCTCGCCCCACGCCGACCGCGCCGCAGCGGGGTCGGCCGCGGCGCCGCGGGCCGCGTCGATCAGGTCGTTCACCGCCGGGTCGGCCAGGCGCGCGAAGTTGGTGTTCCCGACCGGGCTGATCGACCGCCCGTCCACCAGCGGGACGAGGAACGAGCCGGGCGTCGGGAAGTCCGCCGTCCAGGTGGCCAGGACGATGCCGAAGCCGTTGGCCGCCACGTTGTCCGGGTTGCCGACGTCGGTGGCGTAGAAGCCCGGCGCGGCCAGGGGGCGCACTTCGACCTCGATGCCGATCTCGCCCAGCTGGCCGGCGATCTCCTCGGCGACGGCCACGCTGCTGGCGGCGTCCGGCACGGCGAGCACCGTGCGGAAGCCGTCGGGCTGCCCGCACGCGGCGAGCGACTCCCGGGCCGCGGCGAGGTCCGGCTCGGGGTCGCCCTCGTCGGGGCCGCCGTCCAGGGCCCGCGGCCACAGCTGCGAGGTGCGGACGGCGTTGACCGCCCCGCCGAGCGTCTCCTGCACCGCCCGCCGGTCGATGGCCGCGGCGACCGCGGCGCGGCAGGCGGCGTTGTCCAGTGGGGCGACGTTGGTGGGGAGCGCGAGCAGCCGCACCACGCCGCTGGTCACCTCGTCCACCCGCTCGGTGACCGGGACCTCGCCCCCGGCGCCCTCGGCCAGCCGCGCGGTCGTCGCTGCCTGCACGCCGGTCCCGGAGACGTCGACGTCGGCGGACCCGGCGAGCAGCGCCTGGTCCCGCTCCACCCCGGTCATCCCGGTGCGGACCACGACCTGGTCGGGCAGCGCGGTCCGGACGTCGTCGGTGGCGGGGTCCCACTGGGGGTTGCGGTCGAGCACGATGCCGGTCACCGGGTCGACCGAGCTCACCGCGTACGGGCCGGAGGAGACCGGGTCGCGGCCGTAGTCGCCGGCGGTGTCGTTCTCGGCCGGCACCGGGCTGCTGGACGGCAGCGCCATCACGTAGGGGAAGTCCGGCTGCGGGGTGCGCAGCCGGAAGGTGATCGTCCGGTCGTCCGGGGTCTCGATCGCGGCCAGCCCGAGCCTGTCGGGCGCCTCGTCCTGGTAGGGCCCGGCGTAGGGGTTGGCCGGGTCGTCGAGCAGCTCGACGACGTGGGTGGGCCCGCCGACGACGACGTCGGAGGCGAAGGACCGCTCGATGCCGTACTTGACGTCGCGGGAGGTGATGGGCCGGCCGGTCTCGAACCGGGCGCCCTCCCGCAGCGTGAAGGTCCAGGTGGCGCCGCCGTCGGGCGTGCTGCCGAGGTCGGTGGCGAGGTCGGCCACGAGCTGGTCCGTGGCGCCGGGCTCGGTCGAGTAGGTGACCAGCGTGCGGGTGTAGAGCCGCATGAGGTTCCACACGCCGGGCAGGTAGGAGCGCTGCGGGTCCAGGCTGTCGACCTCGCCGGTCACCACCCGCAGCGTCCCGCCCGCGGTGTCGGACGGCGCGCGGGTCCCGGTCAGTCCGGCGTCCGGGCCACCGCCCTGGACGGGCACGCCGGGATCGCCGCCGCCGCTGCTGCAGCCGGTGGCGCCGACGACCGTGAGGACGGCCACGGCGATGCCGAGGACCCGGCCCCGGGTCCCGCGGGCCCCGGCCGGTCCCCGACTCTGCGTGCTGTCCACGTACCCGCTCCCCCGCCTGCCGGCGGCGGCGGTCAGCCGCCGTCGGCGGCTGTCCGACAGATCTGCGTGAACTCGTCGGCGTCCAGGCTGGCGCCGCCCACGAGTGCACCGTCGACGTCCGGCCCGGCCAGGATCCCGGCCGTGTTGGCGGCCTTCACCGACCCGCCGTAGAGGATACGGACGACGGCTGCCGTCTCCGGGCCGAAACGCTCGGCGAGCCGCGCCCGGAGCGCGCCGCAGACCTCCTGCGCGTCCTCGGGTGTGGCCACCTCGCCGGTCCCGATCGCCCAGACCGGCTCGTAGGCGATGACGACCCCGCCGCCGGAGCCGTCCGCGGTCCCCCGCACCTGCTCGGCCGACAGCCCCTCGAGCGCCGCGTCCAGCTGGGCCGTGCAGTGCGGGACGTGCCCGCCGGCCCGGCGGACGTCGAGCCCCTCCCCCACGCACAGGATCGGCACCAGGCCGTGCCGCAGGGCCGCCTGCACCTTGGTGGCCACCACGGCGTCGTCCTCACCGTGCAGGGCTCGCCGCTCCGAGTGGCCGACGGCGACGTAGGTGCAGGCCAGGGCGGCGAGCATCGCCCCGCTCACCTCGCCGGTGTAGGCCCCGGAGTCCTGCGCGGAGAGGTCCTGCGCCCCGAAGCCGATCTCCAGCTTGTCGCCGGTGACCAGCGTCTGCACGCTGCGCAGCGCGGTGAACGGCGGCAGGACGACGACCTCGGCGGCCTCGAGCTCGGGCTCCTTGAGGGAGAACGCGAGCTTCTGCACCAGGCCGATGGCCTCGAGGTGGGTGAGGTGCATCTTCCAGTTGCCGGCGATGAGCGGGCGGCGCCCCTCGCGGCGGACCGGTGCGCCCTTGCGCGCCATCAGGCGTCCCCTCCGTCGGCGAGCACCGCGAGGCCCGGGAGCTCCCGGCCCTCCAGGTACTCCAGCGACGCCCCGCCGCCGGTGCTGATGTGGCCGTAGGCGGCCTCGTCCAGGCCCAGCTGCCGCACCGCGGCCGCGGAGTCACCGCCACCGACGACCGACAGGCCGTCGACGGCCGAGACGGCCTCGGCCACGCCTCGGGTGCCGGCCTGGAAGGGCGCCAGCTCGAACACGCCCATGGGGCCGTTCCAGAAGACGGTGCGCGCTCCGCCGAGCTCCCGGCCGAACGCCTCGACGGTGCGCGGGCCGACGTCCAGGCCCATCTCCCCGTCGGGGATCTGCTCCACCGGCACCGTGGTCGTCGTGGTGTCCGCGCTGAACTCCGGCGCGCAGACGACGTCGAGCGGCAGCACGATCCGCTCCCCGGCCTCGGCCAGCAGCCGGCGGCAGGTGTCGACCTGGTCGGCCTCGAGCAGGGACTTCCCCACGCCGTGCCCCTGGGCGGCGAGGAAGGTGAAGCACATCCCCCCACCGACCAGCAGCCGGTCCACCTTGGGCAGCAGCGCCTCGATGACGGCGAGCTTGTCGCTGACCTTGGAGCCGCCGAGCACGACGACGTAGGGCCGGGCCGGGTCCTGCGTCAGCCGGGTGAGGACGTCGAGCTCCTGGGCGACCAGGCGGCCGGCCACGTGCGGCAGCCGTTGCGCCACGTCGAACACCGAGGCGTGCCTGCGGTGGACCGCGCCGAAGGCGTCGTCGACGTAGACGTCGGCCAGCGCGGCCAGCCGGTCGGCCAGCTCCCCGCGCTCGGCGTCGTCCTTGGCGGTCTCGGCGGCCTCGAAGCGCACGTTCTCCAGCAGCAGGACGTCGCCGTCCCCGAGCGCGGCGGCCCGGGCCTGCGCGTCCTCCCCGGCCACGTCGGCGGCCAGCGGGACGTCGGCACCGAGCAGCTCCCCGAGCCGCGCGGCGACCGGGGCCAGCGAGTACTGCGGGTCCGGTGCGCCCTTGGGCCGGCCGAGGTGGGCGGCGACGACGACGCGGGCGCCGGCGTCCCGGAGCGCCTGCAGCGTCGGCAGGCTGGCCCGGATCCGGCCGTCGTCGGTGATCGCGCGGGTGCTCTTGTCCAGGGGGACGTTCAGGTCGGCGCGCACCAGCACGCGCCGACCGGAGACGCCCTCGGCGAGCAGGTCGTCGAGGGAGCGCATCGTCAGAGGGACTTGCCCACCAGCGCGGTGAGGTCCACGAGGCGGTTCGAGTAACCCCACTCGTTGTCGTACCAGCCCAGCACCTTGACCATCGGGCCGAAGACCTTGGTGAGCTTGGCGTCGTAGATGCACGACGACGGGTCGGTGACGATGTCCGAGGAGACGATCGGCGCATCGGTGTAGCTCAGGTACTTGCCGAGCGGGCCGGCCGCGGCCTCGCGGTAGGCGGCGTCGATCTCCTCGGCGGAGGCCTCGCGGGTCACCTGGACGGTGAGGTCGGTCGCCGAGCCGGTCGGCACGGGGACCCGGATGGCGTAGCCGTCGAGCTTGCCCTTGAGCTCCGGCAGCACCAGGCCGATCGCCTTCGCGGCGCCGGTGGAGGTCGGCACCATGTTCAGGGCGGCAGCGCGGGCGCGGCGGAGGTCCTTGTGCGGGCCGTCCTGCAGGTTCTGGTCCGCGGTGTAGGCGTGGATGGTGGTCATCAGGCCGCGCTCGATGCCGAACGCGTCGTGCAGGACCTTGGCCAGCGGCGCCAGGCAGTTGGTGGTGCAGGAGGCGTTGCTGATGATCGTCTGGGAGCCGTCGTAGAGGTCGTCGTTGACGCCCATGACGATCGTGATGTCGTCGTCGGTGGCCGGCGCGGAGATGATGACCTTCTTCGCGCCGCCCTTGTCGACGTGCTTGCGCGCGTCGGCCGCCTTGGTGAAGAAGCCGGTGGACTCGACGACGACGTCGACGCCGAGGTCGCCCCACGGGAGGTTGGCCGGGTCGCGCTCGGAGAGCACCTGCACGGTGTTCCCGCCGATCTTGATGCTCTGGCCGTCCGCGGCGACGTCCTCGGAGAGCTTGCCCAGCACGCTGTCGTACTTGAGCAGGTGCGCCAGGACCTCGGGGCTGGTGAGGTCGTTCACCGCCACGATCTCGATGTCCTGGCCGCTGGCTGCGGCGGCCCGCCAGAAGTTGCGGCCGATCCGGCCGAATCCGTTGATGCCCACCCGCACGGTCACTGCAGACCTCCACAGTCGGTCGACGCTCGCGGCCGCGCGGTCGCGCGGCCTGGCTCTGCGACGACCCTAGCGGTCCGGTCGCGACGGGGCCCGGGCCGCCCGGGGAGGCGGGCCCGGGCCCGGTGACGTGCCGGCACGGCCCTCCTGCAGGGTCCCGCCCCGAGTTGCGAGGGGTGGGGGGAGGTGACGCGCTGGAACGGCCCTCCTGCAGGGTCCCGCCCCGAGCTTGCGAGGGGCGGGGGGCAGGAGGGTCCTTCTGCTACTGGGCGAGCATGTCCTCGGTGACGACGGACTCGGTGTCGGGGATGCCGAGGTCCTTGGCCCGCTTGTCGGCCATCGCCAGCAGGCGGCGGATCCGGCCGGCGACGGCGTCCTTGGTCATCGGCGGGTCGGCCCGCTGGCCCAGCTCCTCCAGCGAGGCCTGGCCGAACTCCAGCCGCAGCCGGCCGGCGACGAGCAGGTGCTCCGGCGCGTCGTCGGCGAGGATCTCCAGCGCCCGCTCCACCCGGGCACTGGCGGCCACGGCGGCGCGCGCCGAGCGGCGCAGGTTGGCGTCGTCGAAGTTGGCCAGCCGGTTGGCGGTCGCCCGGACCTCGCGGCGCATCCGCCGCTCCTCCCAGGCCAGCACCGCGTCGTGGGCGCCCATGCGGGTCAGCAGGGCGCTGATCGCGTCGCCGTCCCGGACGACCACGCGGTCGGCGCCGCGCACCTCGCGGGCCTTGGCGGCGATGCCCAGCCGGCGGGCCGCACCGACCAGTGCCATCGCGGCCTCCGGGCCGGGGCAGGTGACCTCGAGGGAGGACGAGCGGCCGGGCTCGGTCAGCGAGCCGTGGGCGAGGAAGGCGCCCCGCCAGGCGGCCTCGGCGTCGTTGATGCCGCCGGACACCACCGACGGGGGCAGGCCGCGCACCGGGCGCCCGCGCTGGTCGACCAGCCCGGTCTGCCGGGCCAGGCCCTCGCCGTGCTTGGCGATGCGGACGAGGTAGCGGACGCCGCGGCGGATGTTGCCGCCGGCCAGCACGCTGACACCGCTGGTGTAGCCGTACACCTCGCTGATGTCCCGGCGCAGCCGCCGGGCCACCGAGCCGGTGTCCAGCTCGGCCTCGATGACCACCCGGCCACCGACGATGTGCAGGCCGCCGCTGAACCGCAGCAGCGCGGTGACCTCCGCCTTGCGCTCGGAGGTCTTGGTGCACTCGACCCGCGACAGCTCGTCCTTCACCATGGCCGTCATCGCCATGCCGTCCACCCCCACGTTCCCCCGGGGTAACCAGGCCCCATGTGCGACGTCCCCTCTTCTTCCCCTCGTACCGGTACCGGTACTCGGCGTTGCCGTACCCGGCAGCTCCCTTCCATGCCCTACGACCCTCCGACGGCGGACCCTAGCGCTGCCGCCAGGCGGGCCGGGTCGTGCCGCGGAGCTCCGTCGAGCTCGGCGACGGGAGCCAGGACCAGCTCCGCGCCGCACTCTCGCACTGCTGACAGGAGACCACAGCGGTCAACCACCGAGTCGACATCCGCGATCACCGTGTGCAGCGCCACTCCGCCCAGGTGGGCGCGGAGCACCGCCAGGTGCTCCTCCGGGGAGAAGCCGTCGGTCTCCCCCGGCTGCGGTTCCAGGTTGAGGACGACGACCACGCGGGCGCGACTCGCGGCCAGCGCGGCCCGGAGGCGGGGCACCAGCAGGTGCGGCAGCACGGAGGTGTACCAGGAGCCGGGCCCGAGCGACACCACGTCGGCCACGGCGATCGCGTCGAGCACGGCGGTGCTGACCGGCGGGTCCGGCGGGGAGACGAGGATCTCGCGGACCCGGCCCGGGGTGCTCGCGATGGCCACCTGCCCCCGGATGGTGCGGGTCCGGGCGGGGTCGTCGGGGTCGGTGCTCTCCACCCGGGCGACCAGGTCGAGCGGGACGTCGGCCATGGGCAGGACCCGGCCCCGGGCGCCCAGCAGCCGGCACAGGTCGTCGAGCGCGGCGACGGCGTCCCCGCCGTGCAGCTCGGTGAGCCCGGTGAGCACCAGGTTGCCCACCGGGTGCCCGGCCAGCACGCCGGTGCCGCCGAACCGGTGCTGCAGCAGCGCGGCCAGCCGGCGGGTGTCCGTTCCGTCGCCGGCGAGCGCGGCCAGCGCCATGCGCAGGTCGCCGGGGGGCAGCACCGGCATCTCGCGCCGGATGCGGCCGGAGGAGCCGCCGTCGTCGGCCACGGTGACGACGGCGGTCAGCTCGGACGTGAGGCGCCGCCAGGCCGCCAGCGCGGCCGCCAGGCCGTGCCCGCCGCCGAAGGCGACCACGCGGGGCGGCCGCCCGGACGCCGGGACCTCCGGGGTCGGGGGTGCGGCGCCCACTACTCGCGGCCCAGGTCGCGGTGCTGGACGCCGGCCGCGACCCCGTCGGCCCGCAGCCGGCGGGCGAACTCCTCGGCGATCGCCACGCTGCGGTGCTTGCCGCCCGTGCAGCCCACGGCCAGGGTCAGGTAGCGCTTGCCCTCCCGCCGGTAGCCGGGGATGAGCAGCCGCAGCACGTCGGTGTAGCGGTCGAGGAACGGCGCGGCGGCCTCCTGGCCGAGGACGTAGTCGCGCACGTCCGCGTCCCGGCCGTTGTGCGGCCGCAGCTCGGGGAGCCAGTGCGGGTTGGGCAGGAAGCGGGCGTCGACCACGAGGTCGGCGTCCAGCGGCAGGCCGTACTTGAAGCCGAAGCTGAGCACGGTCGCGGTCAGCGGCGGGGTCTTCCCCTCCCGGGCGAAGGCGTTCTCCAGCGTCGCCCGCAGCTGGTGCACGTTGAGGTCGCTGGTGTCGACCCACAGGTCGGCCTCGCCGGCGATGCCGGTCAGCAGTGCCCGCTCGGCGGAGATGCCGTCGATCAGGGTGCCGCCGCCCTGCAGCGGGTGCTCGCGGCGGTTGGACTCGTACCGGCGGACGAGGACCTCGTCGCGGGCGTGCACGTAGACGATCCGCGGCCGGTGGCCTGCCTCGGCGAGCACCCGGATGGCCTCCTGCAGGTCGCTGGAGAACGCCCGGCTGCGGACGTCGACGACCGCGGCGAACCGGCGGACGTCGCCCCGCGCGCCCAGCTCCACCATGGGCAGCAGCAGCGCCGGCGGGAGGTTCTCGACGACGAACCAGCCGAGGTCCTCCAGCACCCGCCCGGCGGTGTTCTTGCCCGCGCCGGAGAGGCCGGTGACGACCACGACGTCCAGCGGCGGGACCTCGGTCGACGACGGGTCGATGGGCGGCGGGACGTCGGTGTGCGGGTGCCCCGGGGTGCCCGGCGGCGTGCCGAACGCCCCCGTTCCGCGGGCGACGCCGCCGTCCTGCTCCCCCGACGCGCTCGCCAGCTCGCTGCCCTGCTCCCCGCGTGAGCTCACGAGGCCACCAGCCCGACCTCGGCGGTCGCACCGGCGGCGGGCTGCCGGGTGCCGCGCTCGGCGGGGCCGGCCGGCGCGGTCGTCGACTCGACGACCTCCTGCGCCGGAGCCTCGCCCGCCCCGCCCGCCTCGGCCGGCTCGGCCACCGCCGCCTGCACCGCCTCGGCCGTCCGCCGGCCGATGCCGGGCACGGCCATGAGCTCCTCGACCGTGGCCGCGCGCAGCCGCTTGAGGGATCCGAACTCCTTCATCAACGCCTTCCGTCGCGTCTCCCCGAGGCCGGGGACGTCGTCCAACAGGGAGACCAGCATGCTGGTGGACCGCTTCTGCCGGTGGTAGGTGATCGCGAACCGGTGCGCCTCGTCGCGGACCCGCTGCAGCAGGTACAGCGCCTCGGAGGTGCGCGGCAGGATGACCGGGTCGGTCTCGCCGGGCAGCCACACCTCCTCCATCCGCTTGGCCAGCCCGCAGACGGCGACGTCGACGATGCCGAGCTCGTCGAGCGACCGGGCCGCCGCGGCCACCTGCGGAGCCCCGCCGTCCACGACCAGCAGGTTCGGCGGGTAGGCGAACCGGCGGGGCCGGCCCTCCTCGGCCGCGACCCCCTGCTCGTCCCTGCGGTCGGCCTCCTCCTTGAGGTGGCGGGCGAACCGCCGGCGGACGACCTCGGCCATCGCCGCGGTGTCGTCGGTTCCGTGGGTGACGCTGAACCGGCGGTAGTCGGACTTCTTCGCCAGGCCGTCCTCGAACACCACCATCGAGGCGACGACGTTGGTGCCCTGCACGTGCGAGATGTCGATGCACTCGATGCGCAGCGGCGCGTCGGTCAGCTCCAGGGCCTCCTGCAGCTCCGCCAGCGCCAGGGAGCGGGCGGTGAGGTCGCTGGCCCGCTTGACCCGGTGCCGGGCGAACGCCTCCTTCGCGTTGCGCTCGACGGTCTCCAGCAGGGCGCGCTTGTCGCCGCGCTGCGGAACGCGGAGCGAGACCCGGGACCCGCGCAGCTCGCTGAGCAGCTCCTCGTAGACGTCGGCGTCGTCGGGCAGCTCCGGGACCAGCACCTCCTTGGGCACCGTCTCCCCCGACTCCACGGTGCCGGTCTGGTCGTCGACCCCGCCGTAGACCTGCAGCAGGAACTGCTCGACCAGCTCGCCGGTGGTGACCGCCTCGACCTTGTCCACGATCCACCCGCGCTGGCCGCGCACCCGCCCGCCGCGGACGTGGAAGACCTGCACGGAGGCCTCCAGCTCGTCCTGGGCGAAGGCGACGACGTCGGCGTCGGTGCCGTCGCCGAGGACGACGGCCTGCTTCTCCATCGCCCGCCGCAGCGCCCCGAGGTCGTCGCGCAGCCGGGCGGCCTTCTCGTACTCCATCGCCTCGGCGGCCGCGGCCATCTCCCGCTCGAGCCGCCGGACCATCGACTCGGTGCGGCCGGCCATGAAGTCGCAGAAGTCGTCGACGATCGCGCGGTGCTCCTCGGCGGAGACGCGGCCCACGCAGGGCGCGCTGCACTTGCCGATGTAGCCGAGCAGGCAGGGCCGGCCGATCTGCCCGGCGCGCTTGAACACCCCGTTGGAGCAGGTGCGCGCCGGGAAGACGCGGGTGAGCGTGTCGAGCGTCTCCCGGATCGCCCAGGCGTGCGCGTAGGGCCCGAAGTAGCGGACGCCCTTCTTCTTCGGCCCGCGCATGACCTGCAGCCGCGGGAAGTCCTCGTTCAGCGTCACGGCCAGCGACGGGTAGCTCTTGTCGTCGCGGTAGCGGACGTTGAAGCGGGGGTCGAACTCCTTGATCCAGTTGTACTCGAGCTGGAGGGCCTCGACCTCGGTGCCGACGACGGTCCACTCGACGCTGGCCGCCGTCGTCACCATCTGGCGGGTGCGCGGGTGCAGGCCGGCGACGTCGGCGAAGTAGCTGTTCAGCCGCTGGCGCAGGCTCTTGGCCTTGCCGACGTAGATGACCCGGCCGTTGGGGTCGCGGAACCGGTAGACCCCCGGGTCCTCCGGGATGCTGCCGACCGCCGGTCGGTACGTGGAGGGGTCGGGCATGGCCCCAGGTTAGGTCGGGGGGACGACGGTCCGCCCACCCCGGGTCCCCGGAGATGACACCGGTGTGATTCCGGGCGGGACCTCCGCCCCTGGCCGCCCGGGTCCCCCCGGCCGAGCCTGACCCGCGGGGAGGAGGTCGCACATGGGTGGGCACATCCGCGCCGGGGACCTCGACGTCTGGGTCGAACAGGTCGGGACGGGGTCGGACGTCCTGCTGATCGGCGGCGCCGGGGACACGGTCGAGTCGTGGCAGTTCCAGCTCGACGGGCTGGCCGACCGCTACCGGCTGACCGCCTTCGACACCCGCGGGGCCGGGCGGACGGCGATGCCGGACGACGCCGTGACGGTGGAGGTGCTGGCCGGCGACGCGGCCGGGATCCTCGACGCCCTCGGCATCCCGTCGGCCCACGTGGCGGGGTTCTCCGGTGGCAGCATCGTGGCCCAGGAGCTCGCGGTCCGCCGTCCGGACCTGGTGCGCAGCCTCGTGCTGCAGAGCACGTGGGCGGTGCCGGACGTCTACCTCCGGACGTGGATGCGGTGCGTCCAGTGGCTGGCCGAGAGGGCGCCGAGCGAGCGGGCGTTCCTCGAGGGGTTCTTCCTGGACATCTACACGGCGCGGGCGCACGAGGACGGCACGGTCGCGGCCTTCGTCGACCAGGTGGTCGCCTTCCCGCACAAGCAGGCACCGCAGGACCTCCGGACCTACCTGGACGCCTTCGTCGACGACGACGTGCGCGACCGCCCCAGGCGGATCACCGCGCCGACACTGGTGCTGGCCGGTGGGGTGGACTCCGCCGCCCGCGCTCTCGGGCGGGCCGTGGCGGACGAGGTCTCGGGCGCGAGGTTCGAGCTCTGGGAGACGGAGTGCCACCAGCCGTTCCAGGAGGTACCCGACCGCTGGAACGCCCGGGTGGCCTCGTTCTGGCGGGAGGTCGAGGCGGGCCGGGCGGCAGCGCCGGTCCCGCGGGTCGCCGCGCACCGGCCGGCGCTGATCGGCGAGGAGGAGTGGGCGGACTGACCGGACGCCGCCGCAGCGGTCCCGCCGCCCGGTCCACCGGACACCGTGATGGCGAAGACGCGGCCCGCGGTCAGCCGCCCAGCCGGGCGTCCAGCCACGTCAGCAGGTCCGCGGTCACCTCGTCGCGGTTGGTCTCGTTGAGGACCTCGTGCCGGGCGTCCTCGTACACGTGCAGCTCCACCGGCAGGCCGCGGGCGGTGAGCAGGCCGGCCAGGGCGGTGACCTGCGCGGCGTCCACCCCGCCCACCGGGTCCCGCCGGCCCGCGAGCAGCAGCACCGGCAGGCCGGCGGGCAGCGCGGCGACCCCCTCCTCGCTCGCCGCCCGGACCGACAGCCCGAACACGCCGGCCGCGTAGGCGGTGGTCAGCGGCATGCGGTCGCCGCAGTACGGATCGGCGAGGTAGGCGTCGACCTCGGCGGGGTCCCGGGAGAGCCAGTCGAAGGGCGTGCGGGCCGGCTCGAACGGTTGGTTGAAGGCGCCGAGGGCGTCCAGGGAGGCGTCGCCGGCGCCGGCGGCGACGGAGGCCTCGAGCACGGCGACCGACTCCGCGAGGTGCGGCGCGACGCCGATCGGCCCGGTGAGGACCAGGCCGGCGAGGTCGCCACCGGACTCCTCGGCGGCCGCCAGCGCGACGACCGAGCCCATCGAGTGCCCCAGCAGGACCCGCGGGACGCCGGGGTGCTCGGCCGCCGCCACCTCCTGCAGGGCCCGGACGTCGGCGGTCAGCGCGGCTCCGCCGCCGGGTCCGAACCGGCCCGGGCCGGTCGCCTCCGCCGTCCGCCCGTGACCGCGCAGGTCCAGCGCGGCCACGGCGATCCCCCGCGCGGTCAGCGCGCCGGCCAGCCGGGCGTAGCGGCCGGAGTGCTCCGAGGCGCCGTGCACCACCTGAACGGTGCCGCGGACGGCGCCCTCGGGCAGCCACCGCCGGTACACCAGCCGCACGCCGTCGGCCGCCTCCAGCTGCCGCAGCTCCTCGGACCTCGTCGTCATCCGGTGCCCTCCGGGGGTGGGGTCTTCACGGCCAGGACCGGGCAGTCGACGTCCAGCAGGATGCGCTGGGCCGCGCTGCCCATGAGCAGCTTGCCGACCGCGGAGCGCCGCCGCAGCCCGATGACGAGCAGCTCGGCGCCGGTCTCCTCGACGGCGGCGGCGAGCTCCTCGGCGACGTCCCGGCCGATCGGCTGGCGCACCTCGAAGGACACCCCCGCCGCGGTCAGGTCGGCCTGCAGCTGCCGCAGCCGGTCGCCCTGCAGGTACTCCTCGTCGACGAGGGCGTCCCCCCGCGAGCTGTTGACCACGACCAGCCGCGCGTCGCGCCGCCGTGCCTCCACCACGGCGTGCTGCAGCGCCGCCTCCCCGCGCGGGTTGGGGACCACGCCCACGACCACGACCCCGGTCACCGGCCTCTTCCTCCCTCGGAGTCCAGTTCCGCGTCCCGGTGGCGCAGCTCGCCGGTCTCCTGCACCTCCTCGGGGGTGGCGCGGCGGCCGCGGACGACGCGCAGCACGATCGGCACGACCAGCGCCAGGAAGGAGAGCAGCAGCACGATCCGGCTGAACCAGGTGTCGACCAGGACGCCGAGGTCCCCGCCGCTGATGGCCAGGGCCCGCCGGAGGTTGGTCTCGGCGATCGGCCCGAGGATCAGGCCGATGACCGCCGGCGCCACCGGCCAGCCGTACCGCCTCATGACGAACCCGAGCCCGCCGAGCAGGAGCAGCAGCACGAGGTCGAGCGGGTCGGCGTTGACCGCGTAGGACCCGAGCGAGGCGAACAGCAGGATGCCGGCGTACAGGTAGGGCCGCGGGATGCGCAGCAGCTTCACCCACACGGCGGCCAGCGGCAGGTTGAGCACCAGCAGCATCGTGTTGCCGATGAACAGCGCCGCGATGAGGGTCCAGACCAGCGTGGACTCGGTGGTCAGCAGGGTCGGCCCCGGCTGGATGCCGTAGCCCTGGAACGCGGCCAGCAGGATGGCGGCCGTCGCGGACGTCGGCAGCCCGAGGGTGAGCAGGGGCACCAGGACGCCGGCGGCCGCGGCGTTGTTCGCCGCCTCGGGCCCGGCCACCCCCTCGATCGCGCCCTCGCCGAACTGCTCCGGGTGCCGGGTGAGCCGCCGCTCGGCGGCGTAGGAGAGGAACGTCGGGATCTCGGCGCCGCCGGCCGGCAGCGCACCGAACGGGAACCCGAGGGCGGTGCCGCGCAGCCACGGCTTCCAGGAGCGGCGGAGGTCCTCCCCGGTCATGTACCGGCCGGACGCCGCCATCACCTGCACGGGCCCGTGCCGCAGGCGGGAGGCGACGTAGAGCGCCTCCCCGACGGCGAACAGGGCCACCGCCACCACGACGACGTCGATGCCGTCGTTGAGCTGCGGGACGCCGAGGGTGAACCGCTCCTGGCCGGTGAGGACGTCGGTGCCCACCAGGCCCAGGTAGAGCCCGATGCCGAGGGAGGCCAGGCCGCGCAGCGGGGACGCCCCGAGCACCGTGGCCACCGCGACGAAGGCGAACACGGCGAGCGCGAAGTAGTCCGCCGCGGTGATCCCGATGGCCAGGTCGACGACGACGGGCGCCACCAGGGCCAGCAGCAGGGTCGCGATCGTGCCCGCCACGAAGGAGCCGATCGCCGCGGTCGCCAGGGCCGCGGCCCCACGGCCGGCCTTGGCCATCCTGTTGCCCTCGAGCGCGGTCATGATCGAGCTGGCCTCGCCGGGGGTGTTCAGCAGGATCGACGTCGTCGACCCGCCGTACATGCCGCCGTAGTAGATGCCGGCGAACATGATGAACGCGCTGGTCGGCTCGAGGACGTAGGTGACCGGCAGCAGCAGCGCCACCGTCATGGCCGGGCCGATGCCGGGGAGGACGCCGACCGCGGTCCCCAGCAGCACGCCGACGAAGGCGAACAGCAGGTTGACCGGGGTGAGCGCGTCGGCGAAGCCGCCGGCGAGGTCGGAGAGCGCGTCCATCTAGAACCAGCCCGTCGCCAGCTCGAGGAGCGTCCCTCCGGGCAGCGCCACGTCGAGCGCCTTGACGAAGACGATCCAGACGACGACCGAGGTGATCCCCCCGGCGAGCAGCGGCCGGACGATGCCCCGGGCACCGAGCGCCCAGGCGACCGTGCCGAACATCAGGGTGACCGCCAGCGGCCAGCCGATGACGTTGATGAGCAGGGCGTGGGCGAGGAAGGCGACGGCGATGATGCCGACCGCGCGCCAGTCCGTGCCGGCCGTCAGGTCGACGTCCTCGCTCTCGTCGGCCGGCCCGCGGTCGCCGCGGAACACCCGCACGCCCAGCGCCAGCGCGGTGGCGATGACCAGGCCGCCGACGAGGTAGGGGAAGAACCGCGGTCCGACGTTGCTGGCCGACCCGGGGACGGCGATGCTCCCGGCGTCCACGACGAGGTAGATGCCGAGCGCGCCCAGCAGGACGGTCATCGCCAGCTCGCCGTTGCTCCGACCGGTCTGCTCCGGCGCGGGCGTCGCGGGAGGTGGCTCGTCGCCGCCGGCCGGGGCGGGCGCCGACTCCCGCGCGCTCACTGCACCAGGCCGATCTGCACCAGGATCTCGCGCACCCGCGTCTCCTCCGCGGCGAGGAACTCGCCGTAGTCGTCCCCGGTGAGCAGCAGGTCGTCCCAGCCGTTGTTCTCCAGCGCCTCGGCCCACTCGTCGCTGTCGTGGGTGTCGACGACCAGCTCGATGAGGTCCTCGCGCGCGGAGTCGCTCATGTCGGGGCGGGCCATCACGCCGCGCCAGTTCGACACCTCGACGTCGAACCCCGACTCGATCAGCGTGGGGACGTCGGGGACCTGGTCGTTGCGCTCAGCCGTGGAGACCGCCAGCCCCTTGAGGTCGCCGGAGGCGACCTGCGGCCCGTAGTCGGCGGTGCCGGAGATGCCGGCCGTGACCTGGCCGCCGAGCAGCGCCGACAGCGACTCGCCCCCGCCGGAGTACGGGATGTAGTTGATCTGCGCGGGGTCGATGCCGGCGGCCACGGCGAGCAGGCCGGCGAGGATCTGGTCGGTGCCGCCGGCCGAGCCGCCGGCGATCGGCGTGCCGGCCGGGTCGGCCGCCCAGACCTCGACCAGGCCGGCGATGTCGTCGAACGGCGCATCGGCCGGGGCGACGATCAGCTCGGTCTCGCCGATCAGCCGGGCGATGGGCGTGACGTCGGTGAGCCGGGTGGACGAGTCGTTGGTGTCGACGGCGCCGACCATGACCAGCCCCATCATCATGAGCAGCGCGTCGTCGTCCTCCCGGCCGAGCTGGCCCAGGCCGATCACCCCACCGGCGCCCTCGACGTTGAACACCTGCACGTTGCGGGCCAGGCCGCTGCTCTGGATGACCCGCTGCATGACCCGGGCGGTGGTGTCCCACCCGCCGCCGGGGCTGGCCGGCGCCATGATCCGCAGCCGGGACAGGTCGCCGGGCTGGACGACGGTGCCCGCGCAGGCGCCCAGCGCGCCGAGGGCGGGCGCGGCGACGAGGCCGGCGAGGAAGGACCTGCGGGAGAGCACGGTGCCCACCTCTCGCCGGACGTGACGACGGTCACACCACCCTAGCGAGGGCAGGACGCCCGCGGGGGGCCCAGCGGCCGGAGCCGCCCCGGGCGGGGGCGGCTCCGGCGGCGGTCAGCTGGCCTTCTTGCGCGGCCGCTTGCGGGGCGCGGCGGCCGCGGCGACGGCCTGCGGGTCGAGGATCCGCGCCAGGTACCGGCCGGTGTGGCTCTCGGGGACGCCGGCAACGAACTCCGGCGGCCCCTCGGCGACCACCGTGCCGCCGCGGAACCCGCCCTCCGGGCCCATGTCGATGAGCCAGTCGGCGCTCTTGATGACGTCGAGGTTGTGCTCGATCACCACGACCGAGTTGCCCTTGTCGACCAGCCCCTGCAGGACCATCAGCAGCTTGCGGATGTCCTCGAAGTGCAGGCCGGTGGTCGGCTCGTCGAGCACGTAGATGCTGCGGCCGTTGCTGCGCTTCTGCAGCTCGCTGGCCAGCTTCACGCGCTGCGCCTCACCGCCGGAGAGGGTGGTCGCCGGCTGGCCCAGCCGCACGTAGCCGAGGCCGACGTCGGTGAGCGTCCGCAGGTACCGGGCGATGGCCGGGATGGCCGCGAAGAAGTCCGCGGCCTCCTCGATCGGCATGTCGAGGACCTCGGCGACGGTCCTGCCCTTGTAGTGCACCTCGAGGGTCTCCCGGTTGAACCGGGCGCCCTTGCACACCTCGCACGGCACGTAGACGTCCGGCAGGAAGTTCATCTCGATCTTCAGCGTGCCGTCGCCGGAGCACGCCTCGCAGCGGCCGCCCTTGACGTTGAAGGAGAACCGCCCGGGCAGGTAGCCGCGGACCTTCGCCTCGGTGGTGCTGGCGAACAGCTTGCGGACGTGGTCCCACACCCCGGTGTAGGTGGCGGGGTTCGACCGCGGGGTGCGGCCGATCGGCGACTGGTCGACGTGCACGACCTTGTCGAGCTGGTCGAGGCCGGTGATGGTCCGGTGCCGGCCGGGCACCAGCCGCGCCCGGTTCAGCTCGTTGGCCAGGGTCGTGTAGAGGATGTCGTTGACCAGGCTGGACTTGCCCGACCCCGAGACGCCGGTGACCGCGACCAGGCAGCCGAGCGGGAACGTCACGTCGACGCCCTTGAGGTTGTGCTCGCGGGCCCCCTTGACGACCAGCTCCCGCCCGGGCGTCAGCTGGCGGCGCACCTGCGGGATGGCGATCTGCTTGCGGCCGGAGAGGTACTGGCCGGTCAGCGAGCGCTCGCTGGCCAGCAGGTCCTCGACGGTGCCGCTGACCACCACCTCGCCGCCGTGCTCGCCGGCGCCCGGGCCGATGTCGACGACCCAGTCGGCGGTCTTGATGGTGTCCTCGTCGTGCTCGACGACGATGAGCGTGTTCCCCATGTCGCGCAGCCGGACGAGGGTCTCGATCAGCCGGGTGTTGTCCCGCTGGTGCAGCCCGATGGAGGGCTCGTCGAGCACGTACAGGACGCCGACCAGCCCGGACCCGATCTGGGTGGCCAGCCGGATCCGCTGCGCCTCCCCGCCGGCGAGGGTGGCCGCCGGGCGGTCGAGGGAGAGGTAGTCGAGACCGACGTCCACGAGGAACGACAGCCGGGCCTGGATCTCCCGCAGCACCCGGTCGGCGATCGCCCGCTCCCGCTCCCCCAGCTCCAGCGCGCCGAGCCACTCCGAGGCCTCGCCGATGGAGAGGTTGGTGACCTCGGCGATCGAGCGGCCGCTGAGCTTGACGGCGAGGATCTCCGGCTTGAGCCGGGTGCCGTGACAGACGGGGCACGGCACGTCGCGCATGTAGCCCTCGTACTTGTCCCGCATGTAGTCGCTGTCGGTGTCGTCGTGCCGGCGCTCGAGGAACGGCAGCACGCCCTCGAAGGCGGCGTAGTAGCTGCGCTCGCGGCCGTAGCGGTTCTTGTAGCGGACGTGCACCTGGTCCGGCGAGCCGTGCAGGACCGCCTTCTGGACCTTGGCCGGCAGCCGCTCCCACGGCTCGTCCATGGAGAAGCCGAGCTGCTGGGACAGGCCGGTGAGCAGCCGGGTGAAGTACTCGTTGCTCATCGACGTCGACCACGGCGCGATCGCGCCCTCGGCCAGGCTCTTCTCCGGGTCGGGGACGACCAGCTCCGGGTCGACCTCCTTGCGGGTGCCGATGCCGGTGCACTCGGGACAGGCGCCGAACGGGGAGTTGAACGAGAACGACCGGGGCTCGAGGGCCTCGAAGGACAGGCCGTCGTCGACGCAGGCGAGGTGCTCGGAGAAGGTCCGCTCGCGGTACGGGTCGCCCTCCGGCAGGTCGACGAAGTCGAGGACGACGAGCCCCCCGGCCAGCCCGAGGGCGGTCTCCACCGAGTCGGTCAGCCGTCGCTTGGCGCTGTCCTTGACGGTGAGCCGGTCGATGATGACCTCGATGGTGTGCTTCTCCTGCTTCTTGAGCTTCGGCGGCTCGGTCAGCGGGTGCACGGTGCCGTCGACGCGGACGCGGGAGAAGCCCTGGGTCTGCAGGGAGCTGAACAGGTCGACGTACTCGCCCTTGCGGGCCCGGACGACGGGGGCGAGGACCTGGAAGCGGGTGCCCTCCTCCATGTCGAGCACCTGGTCGACGATCTGCTGCGGCGTCTGCCGGGAGATCGGCTTGCCGCAGTTGGGGCAGTGCGGCTGGCCGGCGCGCGCGTAGAGCAGCCGGAGGTAGTCGTAGACCTCGGTGATGGTGCCGACGGTCGACCGGGGGTTGCGGTTGGTCGACTTCTGGTCGATGGAGACCGCGGGGCTCAGCCCCTCGATGAAGTCGACGTCGGGCTTGTCCATCTGGCCCAGGAACTGCCGAGCGTAGGCCGACAGCGACTCCACGTACCGGCGCTGGCCCTCGGCGAAGATCGTGTCGAAGGCCAGGCTGGACTTGCCGGAGCCGGAGAGGCCCGTGAACACGATCATCGCGTCGCGGGGCAGGTCGAGGTGGACGTCCTTGAGGTTGTGCTCGCGGGCGCCGCGGACGACGAGGCGGTCCATGTGATCCCTGTCGGTCGCTGGAGCGTGGATTGCGGTGTGCGCGGCGCCGTCGGTACCCGGTGCCGATGTCCCTACGGAGACAAGCCGTCGCGCTGTGTGCCTGTTCCCCCGGCGGGGCCGCGGCCGGCGTGATGCCGGTCAACCACCCGTGCCGGGACGGGGCAGGTCAGCCGGGTGCCGCGACCGCGGGTTCGGTGGGGTCGAAGACCGGCGCGTACCGGCGCCACGGCTGCCGCCGCTCCAGCTCTCCGGCGATCCAGAGTAGTCGTGTCTCGGCACCCGGCGGACCGGCGAGCTGGACCGCCAGCGGGTGCCCCTCGGGGCGGGTGCCGGCCGGCAGGACGAGCGCCGGGAGGCCGGCCAGGTTCCACGGCGGCGCCCACGGTGCCCACCGCGCGTTGGCCGCGATGTTGGCGGCGAACGACCGCTCGTGCCACGGCCGGGCCGGCAGCGGCGGGCCCGTGGTGATCGGGGTGAGCAGGAGGTCGACGTCCTCGAAGAACGCGGTCATCCGCTCGCGGAACCGCTCGGCGGTGGCCGGCCGCACCAGCCCCGCGCGCCGCACCAGCCGGCCGATCCGCGCGTGCGTCCGGCTGCGCGGCTGCAGCGCCTGCCGGTCGACGGCCAGGGCGTCGGCGGCCTCGTCGGCGCCGGCCATCCAGCGCGCGAGGGCGCCGGCCGCCGCTCCGGGCGGCACGACCAGCGGCCGCCGGACCACCGTGTGCCCGGCGGCGGCGAGCAGCCCGGCGACGGCGTCGACCGCCGCCTTCGCCGGGCCGTCGGTGGGGACGCCGGGCACCAGGGCCCGCGTGGAGACCGCGATCCGCAGCGGCCGGCCGGGGTCGGCGGGGGGCTCGGGCGCTAGGCCGGCCAGCACGGCGTGCGCGAGGGCGAGGTCGGCGACGGTGGTGGCCAGGGCGCCGTTCTCCACCATGCCGAACCAGTCGCCCGCCAGCGTGGGGACGACGCCCCGCCCGGGCTTGAGGGTGACCAGCCCGCACGCGGCGGCCGGCAGCCGCAGCGAGCCCATCCCGTCGTTGCCGAGGGCGAGCGGGACGCTGCCCGAGGCGACCGCCGCGGCACTGCCCCCGGAGCTGCCGGCCGGGGACCGGGCGGTGTCCCAGGGGTTCCGGCAGACGGCGCCCTGCACGTCGGTGGAGGCGTAGAGGCCGAGCTCGGGCATCCGGGTGATGCCGACGACCACCGCCCCGGCCGCGCGCGCCCGGGCCACGACGGGGTGGTCCTCCGCCGCGGGGGCCGAGGGGCAGGCCGGGGAGCCCTCGGTGCAGGTCTCCCCCGCGACCGGGACGTTGTCCTTCACCGCGATGGGCACACCGGCCAGGGGCAGGGAGCCGCGGTCCGGCGCGGCGTCGACCGCGGCGGCCTCGGCGAGCGCGGCCGCCCGCCGGACGACCCGGAAGGCGCCGATGCGGGGCTCGACCTCGTCGAGGTGGGCCAGGTGCGCGCGGACCACGTCGACGGCGGAGAGCTCCCCGGATCGCACCCGGGCGGCCAGCTCCGTGGCGGGCAGGCCCACCACCGTCCCGCCCCCGGCACCGACCGGCAGACCTCCGCTAGCGTCCATGCCTGGACCGTAACCGCGGTCGCCGACACTTCTCGAACGGAGTCCGGAGATGACCTCGGGGACCTACACCGGCGACGTCGAGGTCGGCGGGCCCGCCGACGTCCGGCAGCTGCCGGGCCTCACCATCAGCAAGGTCGCGGTGAGCGAGATGGCCAACAACGCCTACCTCCTGCGGGACACCGAGACCGGCGAGGCGCTGCTCGTCGACGCGGCCGCGGAGCCGGAGACGCTGCGCGCGCTCATCGGGGACGCGGACGTGCGCACCGTCGTCACCACCCACGGGCACTGGGACCACCACCGGGCCCTGCCCGAGGTCGTGGCGGCCACCGGGGCGACGACCGTGGCCCATCCCGCGGACGCCGGCGACCTGCCCGTCCCGGTCCAGCGGCCGGTCGAGCACGGCGACACGGTGACCGTCGGCCGGCAGACCCTCGAGGTGGTGCACCTGCGCGGGCACACGCCGGGCAGCATCGCGCTGGTGTGGCGCGGCCCGGAGGACGCCGGCACCCACGTCTTCACCGGCGACTCGCTGTTCCCGGGCGGGGTCGGCAACACCCAGCAGGACCCGGAGCGGTTCGCCCGCCTCATCGACGACGTGGAGCAGCGGCTGTTCGGCGCGCTCCCCGACGACACCTGGGTCTATCCCGGGCACGGCAAGGACACGACGATCGGCGCCGAGCGCCCGCACCTCGGGGGGTGGCGCGAGCGCGGCTGGTAGCGGCCCCCGCGGGCGCCAGGGACACCCCGTGCCCCCGGCGCCGCGGGACAGCGGTCAGCCGCGGGGTCCGGGGATCTGCGGCGAGCGCAGCGGGCGGAACGCCGCGCGGATCTCGGTGGCGAACAGCTCGGGTTCCTCCCACGCGGCGAAGTGGCCGCCCCGGTCGACCTCGTTGAAGTAGCCGAGGGTGGGGTAGGACTGCTCGGCCCAGCTGCGCGGCGTCCGCCAGATCTCGCCGGGGAACGTGGTGAAGCCGACGGGGACCGCGACCTCCGGAGGCGTCCGCCCCGCCCGGGCCTGGACCGCGGCGACCCCGAAGTCCTCCCAGTACGACCGGGCCGCCGAGGCCCCGGTGCCGGTGAGCCAGTACAGCGTGGCGTTGTCGACGATCTGGTCCCGGGTGAGGTTGCCCGCCGGCTGCCCGTGGACGAACGCGCCGGCGATCTTCTCGTAGCTGTCGGTGTCGTGGTCGAGGAGCCAGGCCGCCAGGGCGACGGGCGAGTCCAGCAGCGCGTAGCCGATCGTCTGCGGCCGCGTGGCCATCTCGAGGAAGTAGCCGAAGCCGCTCGCCTGGAACGTCGCGATCGCGGCGGCCGCCGCGCGTTCCTCCTCGGTGTCCGTCGGGAGCTGCGGGCCGCCCAGCGCGGTCACGAGCAGGTTGATGTGGATCCCGAGCAGCCCCTCGGGTGCCATCCGGCCCATGGCGTCGGTGACCGCGGCGCCGACGTCGCCGCCCTGGGCGACGTAGCGGGGGTAGCCGAGGCGGCGCATCAGCTCGGCCCAGGCCCGCGCGACCCGACCGACGTCCCAGCCGAGCTCGGCCGGCTCGCTCGAGAACCCGTAGCCGGGCAGGGAGGGGAGCACGAGGTCGAACGCGTCCTCGGCGCGTCCGCCGTGCGCGGGCGGATCGGTCAGCGGGCCGATGGAGTCCAGCAGCTCGACGACCGAGCCCGGCCAGCCGTGGGTCGTGATCAGCGGCATCGCGTCCGGATGCGGCGACCGCACGTGGAGGAAGTGGACGTCGACCCCGTCGATCTCGGCCACGAACTGCGGCAGGGCGTTCAGCCGCGCCTCGCACCGGCGCCAGTCGTGCTCGGTCGCCCAGTAGCGGCACAGCGCCTCCATCGTCGCCAGCTGCACGCCCTGGGACCGGTCGGCGACGAGCTCCCGGGAGGGCCAGCGGGTGGCGGCGAGGCGGCGGCGCAGGTCGGTGAGCGCCTCCTCCGGGACCTCCACGCGGAACGGGCGGATGGCACTGCCGGCCTGTTGTGCGACTGCGGTCATCGTCGGGCCCACCTCTGGATCGGGAGTCGGTGGAAGTCCCGAACCGGGGAGGACGCAGGAGCCCCGTGTCAGCGCCTCCGGCACGGTCGGTGCTTCCGGGGCACCGGCGACGCTTCTCGGGTCCCGGAGGCGCGCCAGGGTCGCAGGGCCCTGCCCGCCGCCCGGCGGGACGCTCCGTGTCGGGCCCGTCGGCGCGCTACTCCTCCTCGCCGTCCTCGAACAGGGCGATCAGCTCGTCGACGGTGCCGGCCACGTGCAGCGGCACGATCGACACCGTCCACCCCGGCCGGCGGTCGTCCATGCCGAGCGCGAGGTCCCAGGCCGCGCGGGCGGTGAGCGGACCGAAGCACGCATCGTCCCCGTCGTCGCTGACCGCCACCTCGACCAGCCAGTTGTCGGAGAGGTCGGCGGCCAGCTCGGCGAAGTCGGGCAGGGTGCCGTCCTCCGGCTCGGGCGAGTCGGCCTGGACGGGGTAGATGAGTGCCATGAGGCACCCTCTCAGAGCTGGATGCCGCGCGTCAGTGCGCCGTCCACCACGAGGTTGGTGCCGGTCGTGAAGCTGGAGACCGGGCTGGACAGGAAGACGACGGCCTTGGCCATCTCCTCCGGCGTCCCCATCCGGCCGGTGGGGTTGAGGCCGAGGGCCATCGTGAAGAGATCGGGGCTGCCCGTCTCCGCGCCCTGCCAGAAACCGTTCTCGAAGTAGGTGTTGCCCGGCGAGACCACGTTGGCGCGGACCCCGCGCGGAGCCAGCTGCAGGGCGAGTCCGCTGAGGTAGCCGACGAGCGCGGTCTTCATCGTCCCGTAGGGGCCCGAGGCGAAGTCCGCCTCCCGGCCGGAGACGCTCGAGATGGCGACGATCGAGCCCCGGCCGCTCGCCTCCAGGTGCGGCAGCGCGCTCCGGACCAACCGCACCGTGTGCATGAGGTCGACCTCGAAGGACGTGTACCAGTTCTCCTCGGTGTCCGGGACGGCGATGGCGCTGACGTTGGCGACGACGGCGTCCAGCCCGCCGAGCCGGCCGGCGGCCTCCTCCACCCAGCCGGTCAGCGCCGGCCCGTCCCGGACGTCGAGCCGGACGCCGCTCGCCCGGCCGGCGCGCGCGGCGAGCCCCTTCTCGGTCTCCTCGATCTCGCCGGCGTCGCGGGCGCAGAACTCGACGACGGCGCCCTCGTCGACGAAGGCCTCGACGATCGCGCGGCCGATACCGCGGGTGCCACCGGTGACGAGCACGCGGGAGCCGGTCAGCTGCAGGTCCACGTGGTTCCTCCTGGGGTCAGAGCAGGGTCGCCGCGCGGCGGCGCAGGTCGTCGTGCAGCCCGCCGTAGGCCGTGGCCGGCGGGACGAGGGACTTGCGGGCCTTCACCACGGCGCTGTAGTTGGCGTCGACGACGTTGGCGATCGGCACCTCGGTGAGCTGGGACAGCAGCTGGTAGGCGTCCATCGGGTGCAGCCCGTACAGCTCGCCGAACCAGCGCACCAGCTCCACCTGGCCGATCCGCCAGGCGTCCTCCAGCGGCCGGCTGGAGCCGACGGTCATCCAGTGGGTGTCGTCCTCGAGCCGGGGCCAGGCCGGGGCGCCCCCCTTGACCAGCTCGACGATCAGGGTGGTGGTCATCGCGCCCTCGACGGCGGTGCCGCAGGCCTCGCCCTCGCCCTGCCGGTAGTGCCCGTCGCCGACCGAGAACAGCGCCCCCTCCACGTTGACCCCGAGGAAGCAGGTCGTCCCCGGCCGCATCTGCGGGGTGTCCATGTTGCCGCCGAACCGCTCGGGCACCAGCGAGCTGCGGACCTCCCCGCCGGGCGGGGCGACGCCGACCGTGCCGAGCATCGGCTCGACCGGCAGGGCGACCTGCAGGTCGGTGTGCCGCGCGGCGAAGGTGACGGTGTTGGCCGCGCGGTCCAGCTCGTAGATCCAGGTGGTGTCCGGCAGCGGGTCCTGGAGGGTGGCCGTCCGGTCGGTGCTGGTCAGGCCGCCGAAGAACGGGATCGCCGCCGACGCGCCCCAGTCCCGGGCCGGCTCCATCGCCACGAAGTGCAGCGCCAGGGTGTCGCCGGGCTCGGCGCCCTCGACGAAGAACGGGCCGGTCTGCGGGTTCACGAAGCGCAGGTCGACCTTCTCGGTCGACAGGTCGGTGGCCTTCTGCAGCCGGCCGCAGAAGGCGTCGTCGGACCACACCCGCAGCGCCGTGCCCGGGGCGATCCGGCGCAGCGGGGCGACCCCGCCGAAGGTGAACGCGTACTGCTCGAACGTGGGCACGACCTCGACGACGTCCATGACGCACCCTAGGAAGCCGCTGGTCAGCTCGGCAACGGGCGTGCAACGTCGCGCAAACGCACCCGGTCCGGGGTCAGCTCGGCGACCGAGGGGACGCCGAGCAGCTGCAGCGTCCGGGTGATCTCGCGGGTCAGGATGTCGGTGGCCCGCTGCACGCCGCGCTCGCCGCCGGCCATGAGCCCGAACAGGTAGGCCCGTCCGACCAGGCACGCGCGGGCGCCCAGCGCGACGGCGGCGACGACGTCGGCGCCGTCGAGGATGCCGCCGTCCAGGTAGACCTCGGCCCGGTCCCCCACCGCCGCCACCACGGCAGGCAGCTCCTCCAGCGGCGTGGGCGCGCGGTCCAGCTGCCGGCCGCCGTGGTTGGAGACGACGACCGCGTCCGCGCCGGCGTCCACCACCGCCCGGGCGTCGTCCGCGGTCTGCACGCCCTTGACCACCAGCGCGCCGGACCACCGGCGGCGCAGGTCCGCGACGTCGGCCAGCGTCGCGGCCGGCTCGAAGACCCGGTCGGCCAGCTCCGCGACGGTGCCGCCCCACGAGCGCAGCGAGGCGAACTCCAGCGGCTCGGTGGTGAGCAGGTCGACCCACCAGCGCGGGTGGACGGCGGCGTTGGCCATCGTCCGCAGGGTCAGGGTGGGCGGGATGGTGAAGCCGTGGCGGACGTCGCGCAGCCGCGGCCCGGCGACCGGGGTGTCGACGGTCAGCACCAGCGCCTCGTAGCCGGCCGCGGCGGCACGCTCGACGAGGGCCTCGCTCGCCTCCCGGTCACGCCACAGGTACAGCTGGAACCACCGGCGGGCGCCGGGCGCCGCGGCGGCGAGCGCCTCGATCGTGGTCGTCCCCATGGTGGACAGCGCGTGCGGGATCCCGACCCGCTCGGCCACCCGGCCGACCGCGACCTCGCCCTCGGTGTGCATCAGCCGGGTGAAGCCGGTGGGCGCGAACACCAGCGGCAGGGCCGAGGGGCGGCCGAGCACGGTCGTCGACGGGTCGACGACGGAGACGTCGCGCAGCACGCTCGGCCGGAACTCGAGGCGGGCGAAGGCCTCGCGGGAGCGCCGGAGGCTGATCTCCGCCCCGGCCGCGCCGTCGGTGTAGTCGAACACCGCCCGGGGCACCCGTCGGCGGGCGATCGCCCGCAGGTCCCCCACGGTGACTGCCGCGGCCAGGCGCCGATCGGTCGCGTCCCCGGGCAGCCGGCGCGGCCGGACCAGTTCGCGCAGCTCGTCCCAGCGGGGCACCCGGCGCTGCACCACACGGTCCTCCTCGGCTCGGTCCCCCCACCCTGCCAGCACCGGCGGGGCGGGCGGTACGGGTGGGACGACGCGACCCCCGCCCGTCGCGCGCCGGGGGCGAACGGCGGTTAACGTCCCGATGGGCGTGACGCCGGTCACGCCGCTCCTCGCAGACAGGCAGGTCCCGATGCTCTACACCGCGTACGAGGTCAACCGCCGGGCCGGCGCGCCCGTCGTGGCGGCGTCCGGGCTCACCGCCCGCGCGCTGTCCGCGCTGCCGCCCCGGCTGGGTGGCGCGGCGGGGGTGCGGCACCTGCGGGCGGCCTGCGACATCGTCGCCAAGGCCCGGCCGACCCACGACCGCCCGGCGTACGGGATCGACACCGTCGTCGTCGGTGGCCGGCCGGTATCGGTGACCGAGGAGCCGCTGGCCTCCACGCCGTTCGCCACGCTGCTGCACTTCCGCAAGGAGGCGGTGACCGGCCACCCGCCGGTGCTCGTCGTGGGGCCGATGTCCGGGCACTTCACGACCCTGATCCGGCCGACCATCCGCACGCTGCTGGCCGACCACGACGTCTCCGTCCTGGACTGGCACAACGCGCGCGACGTCCCCGTCGAGCACGGCCGCTTCGGCCTCGACGAGTACATCGAGCACGTGGTGGAGGCGCTGCGCCGGCTCGGGCCGGGCGCCCACGTCGTGGCCGTCTGCCAGCCCGCCGTCCCGGTGCTGGCCGCGGTCGCCCTGCTGGCCGCCGCGGACGACGACGCCCAGCCCGACAGCGTGACGCTCATGGCCGGGCCGGTCGACACGCGGGTCAACCCCAACCGGATCAACGCCGCCGCGGAGAAGCGCCCGCTGTCGGCCTACGAGCGCCGGCTGATCACCTCGGTCCCGCCGTGGTACCCGGGGGCCGGGCGGCGGGTCTACCCCGGCGTCGTCCAGCTGACCGCGTTCATGTCCATGAACCCGCGGCGGCACTGGGGCGCCCACCTGCAGCTGTACCGCGACCTCGTGGCCGGCAACGCCGACCGGGCCGCGGCCACCCAGGCCTTCTACGACGAGTACGGCGCGGTGATGGACGTACCCGCCGAGTTCTACCTGGAGACGGTCGGGCGGATCTTCCAGGAGCACCACCTGGCCACCGGCCGGTTCACCTGGCGGGGGCAGCACGTCGACCCGGGCGCGATCCGGCGGACCGCGCTGCTGACCGTCGAGGGCGCCCGCGACGACATCTGCTCCCCCGGTCAGACGGAGGCCGCGCACGCGCTGTGCACCGGCATCCCCGACGAGCGCAAGCGGCACCACCTGCAGCCGGGGGTCGGGCACTACGGCGTGTTCAGCGGGTCGCGCTGGGAGAGCGAGGTCTACCCGGTGCTGCGCGACTTCGTCGCCGACTCCACCCGCGGGCGGGCCGAGGCCGGCTGAGCCGGGGATCCCCCGGAGGCGCAGGACCAGGGACTGGTCCGGGCGTTCCCGGATGGTCCGGGGCGCTCCCGCTCGCGAGGCTCTGTCCATGACGAACGCAGCTCCCTCCACCGGCTCCCCGACCTGGCCGCAGCTCCCGGCCCGCCCGCAGCTGCGCCGCAGCGGCACCGACAAGATGCTGGGCGGGGTCTGCGGCGGGCTGGCCGAGTACAGCGGCATCGACGCGCTGATCTGGCGGGTCGGCTTCCTGGTCCTCGCCTTCTCCGGGATCGGCCTGGTCGCCTACCTCGCCCTGTGGGTGCTCGCGCCGCCGGCCCCGGCCGGCCCGGACACCCGCACGAACCTGGCCGACCGGTACGTCGAGCGCCTGCACGCGGCGCTCACCGGCAACCGGACCCCGGCCGGCCAGTGACCGGAGGCCCCGGCGTCCTCTCCCGGACGCCGGGGCGGGTCACTCCGGCGCCCACCGGAGCGCGGGGTCCCGGCCGGGGGCGAGGAAGCCCAGCAGCCGGGCACCCTCCTCCTCGACCTCGGCGCAGGCGGCCGCCGGCAGCGGCAGGGACGGCCGCACGGTGAGCACCCCGTCCCGGCGGACCGCCCACATGGCCTACACCCGCCCGTCGACCAGGACCGACCCGGTCCAGCCACCCGGGCCGCCCGGCAGGGGCACGTGGTCGGCGTCGGCCACCACCCGCGAGCGGTCGGCGTGGGACAGCGTCACGTTGTCGTACTCGGCGAGGAACCGCACCGGCGCCGGGGTGTCCGGGTCGGGCAGCGGCCCGTCGGGCACGTCGAGCACCTCGCCGCCGTCGGTGGTGGGCAGCCGCCGCAGCCGGGACCCGAGGCGGTCGGCGGCCTCGCGCAGCCGGGTCAGCCCGCACCACACCTGGGCGTCCCGGACGGTGGCCGGGCCGAACGCCCGCAGGTACCGCACCAGCAGGTCCTCCGGGGTGGCCGGCGGGACGGCGCGGCCGCCCAGCCAGGCGTCGACGGTCGTCATGACCGCCGCCCGGCTCGCCGCCCACAGCCCGCGCGGGGTCGGCTGCACCCACGGCACCGAGTAGGACACGCAGGAGGCCACCGCCTCGGCGTCCAGACCGGGATGGCGGCGGGCGAGCTCGCGCTGCAGCTCCGCCCGGCCCATCGGCCGCTCGCCCAGCAGGCCGGCCGCCTCGGCCACGACCGCGCCGACGTCCTGTCCGCGCAGCCGCTGGCCCCACGCGGTGCTCGCGAACGTGCGGTCGAGCACCGGCTGCAGCAGCGGGCGGAGGGCCAGGGCGTCGTCGGCGGGAACGGTGTGGATGGTCGTCCGCATCAGCGGCGTCCGGACCACCTGCCGGGACGTCATGAGGGCGTCGAGCTCCGCCGGGTCGTAGCCGGCCACCCGGTCCCACAGCGCCAGGTGCGGCACCCGCGGCACCTGCGCCTGCAGGCCGACCAGGTCCCCGACGACGCCGAGCACCGGCCGGGCCACCCGCTCCAGCAGCAGCTGCCGGGCGAGGGTCGCCCGGCCGAGCGCCCGCGGCGTCAGCGGCGGCACGGCCGGCGGCCGGTCACTTGCGGCCGCGTGCCCAGTCCATGCCCCAGCCGTACTCGCGGTCCAGCACGTCCTGACCGCCGTGGACGTAGCGCACCTCGCGGTGGACGACGAGCTGCCCGCCTTGGTTCTCCAGCAGCGCGATCGCACACATCCGGGCCCGGGGATCGTGCTCGTCCAGGCGCACCTCGATCTGCGGCCCGGCCGCCGGGATGAGCGTGACCACGGCGTCGGCGGCGCCCCAGTTCGGCGTTCCCTCGTAGATGAAGGCGAAGACGACGATCCGGCGGATGTGCGCGGTGTGCTGGAGGTCGACGATCAGGTTCTCCCCGCCGCTGCTGCGCCCGGACCGGTCGTCGCCGTCCAGCCAGGCCACCAGCCCGCCGTCGGGGAGGGTGTGCTGGCCGCGGAAGGCGTTGCCCAGCGCCTGGATGACGCCCTTCGACCCGTCCGCGTACTCGTAGAGGCAGCCGAGGTCCAGGTCGATCGCGCCCGAGGCCGCGCCGGCCAGCCGCTTGAGGAAGCCGCCGCCGGGCTGGCCGGCCGGGCGGGCGTTCCAGTTGAGGTTCACCCGCAGCAGGCCGGTGGTGCCGGCGGTCTTGGTCAGCGACACCGACGGGGCGCTCTTGGTCAGCGTCACCTTGCTGAGCGACACCGACGGGGGCGCCGCAGCGGCCGGCGGGGTGGCGGCCGGCGGGGTGGCGGCCGGCGGGGTGGCGGACGGCGCGGGCGGGGTGGCCGGCGGCTGGGCCGCCGGCGGCTTCGGGCGCTTCGTGTAGTCGACCATCGGACCTCCTCGGATCGCCCCGGCGCCTGGCGGCCGGGCGCTGGACTGGCCCCGACCCTAGAGCCCGCCGCACTCCCGGCCCCGCGCGGTGATGGAAGCCATGCCTGCGTCAGGCGGGCCCTGACGCGGGTGGAGCTTCCCGTACCTCGGGGTCAGCCCAGCCGGGTCGCCCGCACGGCGAGCGGCGGCCGGCCCTCCCCGTCCACCGCCGGGGAGTCGTCCGCCACGACCTCCGCGGCCGGCTCGTCCGGTGGAGGCCCCGGCGGCAGCCAGCGCGCCCACCAGCGCAGCAGGTGCTGCAGCCGCGCCAGCCGGGACCGCGGGCGGGCCATGCCCCGGCGCCCGCCGGGGAAGAGCAGCAGCTCGGACGGCACGCCGCGGCGCTTGAGCGACGTGTAGAGCCGCAGCGACTGCTCGACCGGGCAGCGCCAGTCGTCCTCCGCCGCGACGACCAGCGTGGGCGTCGTGATGCCGCCGGCGTGCGCGAGCGGGCTCTGGGCGGCCAGCCGGTCGGGATCGGTGCCCAGGTGCTGGTCGACGAACCACCAGCCGACGTCCGAGGAGCCGGCGAAGCCGACCGGGTCGGTGAGCGCCCGCTCGACGACGGCCGCGGCGAAGCGCGTCGTCCGGCCGAGGAGCAGCGCGGCCAGCGAGCCGCCGCCCGCGGTGCCCGCGATCCCGACCCGGTCGGCGTCGAGCGCGGGGTCCTCGAGCGCCGCGTCCAGGAAGGCGAGGACGTCGGCGCCGTCGCGGTCCCCCCAGGCGCCGCGGACCGCGCGGCCGTGCTCCTCCCCGTAGCCGGCGGACCCCCGCGGGTTGCACTGCACCACGGCGTAGCCGGCCGACACGAGGACCTGGGTGTCCTCGTCCAGGGCCCACCCGGTCTGCCGCTGCGGCCCGGCGGCGAGCGCGAGCACGACGGGGTGCGGCCCCGGCGCGTCCGGCACGGTGACCCAGCCGTGCACGGGGTGGCCGTCGGGGGCCGGCACGGTGCGCTCGGCCATCCGGCGCAGCCGCCCCGTGGCGCCGAGGGCGCGGCCGAAGCCGGTGAGCAGCCGGCGCCGGCCCGGGGTGATGGCGATCAGCTCGCCGGCCGACCGGTCGTGCGCGACCGTGGCGACGACGACCCCGCCGCCCGCGGCGACCCCGCGCACGGTGAACGGCCCGTCGACCAGCGCCTCCGCCGGCCGACCGTCCAGCGGCACCCGCAGCAGCTCGACCGCCCCCCGCCGGCGCACGCCGAGGAGGGCCGCGCCGCCGGCCAGCACGGTCGCCGGCGTCTCGTCGCCGCGGTCGGTGCCGGCAGGGTCGAGCAGCGCCTCCAGCGCGCCGCCGGCGGCCGGCACGCGGCACAGCGTGGCGCCGCGGCCGACCACGTCCAGGCCGTCGGGACCGAGGTCGGGCCGGGCGGTGCAGTACAGCTCCGCGCCGTCGGGGCCGTAGGCCGGCCGCGAGCAGCGCCCCCGGCCGTCGGTCACCCGGCGCGGCGTCCCGCCCGTCGCGGGCACGGCGTAGACGTCGCGGACCAGGTCCCGGTCGGCGCGCCGGTGCCGCGCCGACACGAACGCCAGCTCCGCGCCGTCCGGGCGCCACGCGACGTCGGTGTCGTCCCCGACCCCGTCGGTGAGCTGCACCGGCCGCGGGAGCGGCGCGGCGTCGTCCGCCCCGTCGGGCGGGAGGTCGAGGACGAACACCGCACTCGGGCGGTCGGCGAGGTAGCCGACCCCGTCCCGGCGGTGGCTCAGGGTGGTGACGACCCGCAGCCCGGACGGGTCCGCCGACGGGACGCGCGCGGTGTAGGCCAGCCGCCGGGAGTCCGGCGCCCACACCGGCGCGTCCGTGCCGAGCGGGGCGTCGGTCAGCCGCCGCGGCGCTCCGCCCGCGGTGGGCAGCAGGTGCACCTGGGCCGGCTCGCCGGGCGCGGCGCCCAGGTAGGCCAGCCAGCGGCCGTCCGGGGAGAACGCCGGCGCGGTGTCCCGCACGCCGGCGGTCAGCGGCCGGGCCGGAGCCGACCCGTCGGTGGGCACCGCCCACAGCTGGCTGCGCTCGGCGTCGCCGTCCAGGTCCGGGCGGCCGACCGCCACCACCGCGATCCGGCCGTCCGGCGAGACGGCCGGGACCCCCGGCGTCCGCAGCAGGGCGAGGTCGTCGGGGCGCACGCCGCCGACGCTAGCCGAGCGCGGACCGGGGCCCGGAACGGCTCAGCCGGAGGTGCGGGCGGCGGTCCCGCGGCTCGAGCGCAGGCTGGTGACGGTGGTGACCAGCAGGGTGACCAGGATGACCACCAGCGACAGCCAGGTCGGGATGAGCGGAACGGCGGTGACCGGCTCGCCGCCGTTGACGAACGGCAGCTCGTTGCTGTGCAGCGCCTCGATGACGAGCTTGACGCCGATCAGCCCGAGGATCACCGCCAGCCCGTAGCCGAGGTGGACCAGCCGGTCGAGCAGGCCGCCGAGCAGGAAGTACAGCTGCCGGAGGCCCAGCAGCGAGAAGGCGTTGACGGTGAAGACCAGGTAGGTCTCCTTCGTCAGCCCGAAGACGGCGGGGATCGAGTCGACGGCGAACAGGATGTCGGCGCTGCCGATCGCCACCAGGGCGATCACGAGCGGCGTCACCAGGCGCCGGCCGCCCTGCCGCACCGTCAGCCGGTCGCCCTCGTAGCCCTCGGTCGTGGGCAGCACCCGCCGGGCGGCCCGCAGCAGCACGTTCTCCTCGTACTCCTCCCGCTCCCCGCGGGCGGCCTCCCGGGCCTGGTTCACCGCCGTCCAGAGCAGGAAGGCACCGAAGAGGTAGAAGACCCAGCTGAAGGTCTCGATCACCGCGGCGCCGACGAGGATGAACGCCGTCCGCAGGACCAGGGCGAACACGATGCCGTACAGCAGCACCTTGGGCTGCAGCTCCTTGGGCACCGCGAAGCTGCCCATGATGAGGACGAAGACGAAGAGGTTGTCGACCGACAGGCTCTTCTCGGTCACGTACCCGGCGAAGTACTCCCCGCCGAAGGTGGGCCCGGCGACCACGAGCACGCCGACGCCGAACAGCAGCGCCACCCCCACGTAGGCGGCCGACCAGGCCGCCGACTCCCGCAGCCCCGGGGCGTGCGGGGTGCGCACGTGCAGGACGAGGTCCACGGCGAGCATGGCCAGGATCAGGGCGACCGTGGCGGCCCACACCCAGACGGGGACGTTCACGAGGGGACCTCCCGCCGTCGGGCGCCGGCGACCACCGGCCCTCCGCGTCCCTTCCCCCCGGCGGCGCCGGCTACCCGTGTCTCAGGACTGCTGCTGCGCCCGCGCGACCAGGCGCTGGCCGAGGCTGCCCGCCTGGCTGTTGGTGAGCAGCTGGGTCTGGGACTCGATCAGCCGCAGCACCGCCGGGTCCTCGCGGGCGATCTCGGAGGACTGCAGCAGGACCGTGCCCTGGCCGGTGAAGTCGTACTGCCGCTCCTCGCCGGAGACGCGGCCCATGAGGCCCTGCACCATGCCGGCCATCGAGGCCGCCATCCACTCGGTGTCGTGGTGCACCGAGGGCGACGGGCAGTCGGCCCAGCCGAGCAGCGCGTCGGGGTCGGCGCGGAACGGCGGCTCGACGAAGATCACCGGCCCGTTGGACGAGGCGATGAACTTGCCGGTCCCGAGCAGGGTCACGAAGCCGGGCACGATCGACTGCTTGAGCTCCAGCCGCGGGTCGAAGGCCAGCAGGTTGCCAGCCTTGATCGTCAGGTTGCCGTCGTCGAGGTCGTAGGCGTTGAGGTCGAAGCCGCGGTCGCCCAGGAGCACCCTGCCGGAGCCGGTGGCGACCACCCAGTCCTGCACGTACACCGGGCTGGAGAACCGCGCCGCCACCCACCCCTGCACCGAGGAGTAGGCGGTGACCGCCTCGAAGCGGACGTCGCCGTAGTAGGCGAGCATCGCGCCCTTGCTCATGAACCACTCGCCGGAGAGGGCGACGCAGAAGACGTAGGGGTTGACGTTGTCGTCGACCGGCAGGGTCGCCGCGTTCCAGGTGGATGGCACGTCGCGCTCCTCAGAACTTCGTCTCGCTGGCCTGCACGTACACGGTCCCGGAGCCGGAGAGCCGCAGCTGGAACGCCTCGCCCGAGCCCCGGCCGACGACGTCGCGCAGCCCCACCTTGGCGGCGAGGTCGACCTTCACCTGGCCGACGTGGCCGACGTAGGCCTGCGGGTCGACGCCGACCGTCGTCCCGTTGAGCTGCAGCGGAAAGGCGCCGCCGTGCGACAGCAGCGCCACCGCCCCGCGGCCGTGCACGTTCGTGGTGAACAACCCCTGGCCCGTCATCGCCCCGCTGACCGCCTGCCGCAGCCCGCCGGAGCCGAGGAACTGCACGCTGGTCTGCAGGGTCGCGTCGTGGGCGAGCAGCCGGTCGGCCTCGCAGACCAGCGGCGCGCTGCCGTCGAGGTCGAGGACGGTGGTGTGCAGGCCCTTGTAGCCGTACAGCACCTCGCCCTGCCCCTCGGTGGCCATCATCGGGTTGGACTCCCCGGACAGCGCGGCGCCGACGAACCCGCCGACCCCCCGGCCCTGCCCGCGCACCGGACGGAAGGAGATCCGGCCGGAGTAGCCGAGCATGGCCCCGCGCCGGGCGAGCACCGGCGCCTGCGGGCTGACCCGGGCGCGCACGACCTTGCTGTTGACCGACTCGAACGGCACCGCTCAGCCCTCCGAGGACTGGACGAGGACCAGGCCGTGCCCGGAGAACCGCAGCGAGAAGGGCTCCCCGGAGCCCTCCCCCACCAGCGCCTTCCACGACACCCCGGACACGAGGTTCATCTGCAACTGACCCCGCGAGCCCACGTAGGCGTCGGGGTCGACGGTGAGGTCCTGCCCGGGCGCGACCTCCAGGGCCATCACCGGGCCCTTCGACACCAGGGCCACCTGGCCCGAGCCGGTCACCGTGGTCGTCGCCAGCCCCTGGCCGCTGGTCATGCCGCGCAGCCCGGCGAACTGGACGTCGAGCCGGAGCCCGTCGGTGTGGGCGAGGATGTGCTCGCTCTCGGCGGTGAGCGTGTCCCCGCCGAGGTCGACGACGAGCACGTCCATCGCGTCCTTCGCCAGGTACGCGCGGCCGGACCCGGTGCAGTCCATCAGCGAGAGGCTCTCGCCGGCGACCGCCCGCTTGAGCGCGGCGCGCATCCCGCCACCGCCGCCCATGCCCGCGTTCTTGAACTCGATGTCGCCCTCGAAGGCGACCATCGAGCCGCTGGCGGCGCGGATCCGGTCACCGTGCAGGTCGGCGCGGAGCACGCGCTTGTCGGCGATGAGCTGGGCCACGGGGTCCTTCCTGGAGAGCACGAGCGGGTTCGGCGCCGGACGGTAACGGCCCCGGCCCGGACGGCGACAGGCCCCGCGCCGTCCGATGACCAGGTTCCTGGTCGTCCCGGCTCCTCCCTCCCCAGCCGGTGGGAGGGAGGAGCCGGAACGGGGAGCCCCCTGATCGTCGGGGACGGGGGCCACCGGGGGTCGTCGGGGACGCGGTCAGCGCCGCCCGGCGCCGACCTCCTCGGGGGCCTCCCCGCGGGCGGCGAGCCGGGCGTGCTCCCGCCGCTGCACGACCACGCTGCTGATGACGGCGGCGATGATGAACCCGAGGCCGGACAGGCCGGTCACGTACTCGCTGATGTGCCAGCGCAGCTCGAGGATCATGATCGCGGCCAGGACGCCGATCGCCCACATCGCGCCGTGCTCCAGGTAGCGGTACTGCTCGAGGGTGCCCTTGTCGACCATGTAGATGGTCAGCGACCGCACCCAGAAGGCCCCGATGCCCAGGCCCAGCGCGATGATCAGGATGTCGCTGCTGATCGCGAACGCGCCGATGACGCCGTCGAAGGAGAACGACGCGTCGAGCACCTCGAGGTAGAGGAACGCCGCGGCGCCGGCGCCGGCGACGGCCTTCGCGCCGGTGCTGACGCCGTCCTTGGTCGCCTTGCGGGTGGAGCGGCCGTCGGGCATCACGTCCGGCTCGTCGTCCTCGTCCTCGTCCCGCTGCTCCATGACCTCGTTGAGACCGCCGATGAGCAGGTAGGTGAACAGGCCGGCGAGGCCGGCGGCGAGGACGGTGGCGTACTTGTCGTCGTCGGCGATCTGCGAGCCGGTGTAGATGACGGCCAGCGCGATGACGATCGCCAGGTAGGGCAGGACGCCGGCCTTCGCCAGCGGGCGCTCGAGCCAGGCCAGCCAGTGGATGTCCCGCTCCTCGTCGAAGAGGAAGTTCAGGAAGATCATCAGCAGGAAGATCCCGCCGAAGGTGTAGATCGCCTCGGCGGCGGCCTCCACGTTGCTGGCGTAGGCCTCCTGGTCGCTGAGCGCGAGGTCCCACACCTCCGCGATCGAGAGCCCCGCGGTGATCGAGACCAGCACGATCGGCAGGAGCAGCCGCATGCCGAAGACCGCGATGAAGATGCCGACGTAGAGGAAGAGCTTGCGCCACAGCGGGCTCATCCGGCGGAGCACCTTGGCGTTGACGACGGCGTTGTCGAAGGAGAGGCACACCTCGAGGACGCCGAGCACCGCGACGGCGAGCAGGGCAGCCGGACCACCGAAGACGACGGCGGTGACGAGGGCTGCAACGGTCAGGCCGACCGAGAAGCCGAAGTAGCGGAGCATGGGTTCCCTTCCTGGGGCGCCCGCAGGGTGCGGTCGCCGACGTCTCTGACGAACGGGGCCGGACGGCCGTTCCGGAGCCGGTCGTGCTCCTCAGCACACCGGGTCGGACGGGCCACCGGTCCGACCGGCCGGCGGTCCGACGTGGTAGGCATCGGCGCACGGGGCGCCGGTCGGCACCTCACGGGGGATGGAGGGTGGACGGGCGGCATGAGCGGGCAGACGGGGGGTCCCGCGTCCCGCTGGTGGCGTCGCGGCCGCGATGCCGCCCTGCAGGACGCCCTCCGGGATGCGCAGCAGGCCCGCGAGGCCGCCGCGGCGGCCATGCTGGAACTCGACGCCGAGCTCAGCGGACTGTCCGTGGACGTTGCTACCCACGAGGACGCCGGGAGCGCCCGAGGTGCCGCGCACCACTCACCCGCCCCCGACCCGCTCGTGCAGAACTGGCGTGACCTCTCCTTCCGCACAGATGCGGTCATTGGACACTATCTGTCCGCGCTTTCCAACCACGATCCCGCCTTCCTCGACGACCCCGCGCGGGCTCACCAGGCGCGGGTGGAGCTGGACCAGGCGGCCGCGGCGCTGCGGGACGTGCTGCCGGCGGTCCGCCGCTTCAAGCAGCAGTTCGAGCGGCCCCTCGGGGTCGCCCGCGGCGCCCGGACCCTCGCCCCCCGCCGCCTCGCCGAGGCCTCCGCGGCGGTCGCGCGGGCCCGCGAGGCGGTGGGCGCGGCGGGGACCCAGGTCACCGACCCCGGGCTGGCCGGCGCGCTCGACGAGGCGGTGCGGGCCGTCGAGGCGGCCCAGCGGGCCCAGGCGGAGGGGCGGCCGGCGGCGGCCGGGAC